>CAYSQK010000014.1:0-16977 GCA_964433075.1 uncultured Dehalococcoidales bacterium | reverse complement strand
TACACCCTATCCTACACTCTTTCCCTACACGACGCTCTTCCGATCTGATATTCTCGGCAATGTCAGCGACAGTAACGGCAACGGATACAAAGATATTGACGACCTCGCGCATACCTCGATGACAGGCTATGCCGGTATTGGTGCTGGCAGCGTGAACCCATTTACTATCGGTATCAAGCTGAAGGACAGCACGCCCGGTACGTTCCAGGGTGACGGCATCGAAATCACCATGACGTTCATCCTCTCGCAATAATCGATGGCTGTCATGCATACCGATGATTTACCGTATGAATCAACAAAGAAGGAGGAGACGACAGCATGAACCTGAAACGATGGATTATGCTTACCCTCGGACTCGTTGCTGTCATCTCCTCGGCAATCTATACCGGTTCGACCCTCAGCTACTTCAATGACGAGCAGCAAAGTTCGGAAAACATTGCCGGTATCAGGTGGGGACTGAACGACATTATCGAAGGGTTCGAGTCTCCCGACTGGACTGACAACTGGACGGAAAACGGCGTTCCTGACTGGGCGCTCAGTTCATCCGTTATTCACAGCGGCAGCTATTCACTCAGCAGTAATCTGAGTCACAAAGGCTACCTGACCTCCAACGATATCGATGCTGCCGATTCCGATAACATGACGGTCTCCTTCTGGTTTTACTGTGCTGCTCCGCTTCAGCCGGGAGAATTTATCGTTGAACTCTTCAACGGCCTCACTTACGACACATGGTATGATATGACCGCTTACCCCGGTTACACCACCGGTTAGTGGGTTCTCTTCAGTGAACTGATAACCGATATCGATTACCTGTTTTCGGGAGTCAGGCTACGGTTCAATACCAGCAGCCTGGCAACTCCGGACGCAGCCGTATATATTGATACCTTGAATATTGCCGTCGAGAATCTGCCGCCGGGTATGCCGACTAGTCTCAGTGCAACTGCTGGTGACACGACGGTACAACTCGACTGGAATGATAACACCGACCACGATTTGTGGGGTTATAACCTCTACCGAAGCACAACTGTCGGCGGTCCGTACGACAAGGTGAATACCGCTCCAATACCGAACAGTCAGTATACCGATACCGGATTGACCAATAATACAACGTATTACTACCGCGTGACTGCCCTCGATTACGCCGGTCTCGAGAGCGAAAACAGCAACGAAGCGTACGCTGCTCCGGCTGACATTGCTCCGTTTCCTCCGACAAGACTCGACGCAACTGCCGGTGACAGGCAGGTGACCATTACCTGGGATGCAAATTCAGACAGCGACCTGGCCGGATATAACCTTTACCGGAAGACCGCAAGTACCGGCTACATAAAAATCAACGGCGTACTGATAAACGGCACATCATACACCGACAGTGCCGTCACCATCGGCACCACCTATTACTATGCTGTCACAGCCGTCGATGAAACCAGTCATGAAAGCAGTTTTTCGAATGAAGACAGCGCTGTCCCGTTCAATGCTGCCCCGGCAGCGCCGGTCAACCTGTCGGGAGCCGGCGAGTACGAAGCGGTCATTCTTGACTGGGCAGATAACATTGAAACTGACCTTGCCGGTTACAGCATTTACCGCGGCCTGGCAAACGGCGGGCCGTACGCAAAGATTACCTCGAGTCTAATCACCACCAGTACCTTTACGAACATCGGGCTGACCAACGGAGTTACCTACTATTATGTTGTAACGGCAACCGACAATCTATCGCTTGAAAGTGTCTATTCCATCCAGACGAGCGCAACGCCCGGCGATGCGCCGCCAGCACCGCCTTTGAATCTGACGGCGACAGGCGGCGAACGACAGGTAACGCTCGACTGGACAAGCAGCCCTGAAGGAGACCTGGCCGGATATACCGTTTACCGGAGTGTGACAACCGGCAGTAATTTCACTCAGATTAACTGGGGTCCTGTGACCAACAGTTTTTACATTGATTACGCCGTCACCGGCAATGTCACCTATTACTACGTTGTCACCGCCGCCGACCTTGGGGGAAGCGAAAGTACCTATTCCAACGAAGCTTCGGCAACTCCGACAGATACGCCTCCCTCGGCACCGGTCAACCTTGAAAGAACCATCGCTTCGCGAACGGTCTATCTGACCTGGAACCAGAACACGGAAGACGACATGCAGGGGTACAATGTGTACCGGAGTACGACGAGCGGCGGACCGTACACAATGGTCAATACCGGTCTGATCACGACTAACGCCTATACCGATACCGGACTTACCAACGGGGTCGATTACTATTACGTCGTTACCGCTGTCGACCTCGGGGGTAACGAGGGCACATACTCCAATGAAGTGAGAGGCAGGCCGTTTGCCACCCCGCAGTACTTCCTGGAAGACGGTTTCGACGGTACTCCGTGGAATGGATACTGGGATACGAGCGGCACCTACGGATGGTATCAGGAAACATCGATTTATCACAGCCCGGCTTCTTCAGCCGGCAGTAATAAAGACCAGAAAGGGTATCTTTCAAGTGTGTACATCGACGCATCGAAAGTCGACAGCCTGACCATATCTTTCTGGATATACGGAAACAGCAAACTCGACCCCGGTGAGTGTTACCTCGAATTTTTCAACGGTTCTTCCTATATCCAGCAGGCTGATGTTACGACACTCCTTACAGCGCGAAATACCTGGGAGCGAGTCATTCTTTCGGTGAATGCGACGCAATTCATGGTGAAAAACTTCCGTCTCGTATTCAACAGTAACAGTCTGAACACCCAGGGATCGAGCGTGTACATTGACGATATTCTTATCATCGGCGACGAATTTACCGACACGGTACCCCCTGCCGCGCCGACCGGGTTGAATGTAACCGCCGGCGATACCGAAGCATATCTTGCCTGGAATTTCAATACGGAAATCGATACCTGGGGCTACAATATTTACCGGAGTACGGTCAACGGCACCGGTTATTCGCAAGTCAATACGGAAGTTATAACGAACGAATACTTCACCGATACCGGGTTGACCAATGGGACAAGGTACTACTATGTCATCACCGCCGTCGATTTCGGGCCGAATGAGAGCGTGTATTCCGGTCAGGTCAGTTGCGTGCCGCTCGGATTACCTCCTGCTTCTCCGACCGGAGTAACGGCCGCCGCCGGCGAATTCATGATTTATGTCAACTGGAATGAAAATACCGACTACGACCTTGCCGGATATAACCTGTACCGGAGCCTGACCAGCGGTTCAGGCTACACGAAGGTTAACTCCAGTCTCATCCCGGCCGGGACAACGAATTTTACAGATACCGACAGCGGTACCATGCTGGCCGCCGGAACGACATACTACTACGTTGTCACGGCCGTCGATACCGATTTACTCGAAAGTGCCTGGTCGAATGAGACCTATGCGGTACCATATGATATTGCACCGGCAGCCCCGATTAACCTGACGGCAACCGGCGCAAACCGACAGGTATTCCTCGACTGGAATGACAACACGGAATGGGATCTGGCGGGTTACCACATATACCGCAGCACGACGAACGGCACCGGATACTTTCAGATAACCCCGTCACTGCTTATCTCCAGCAATTTTACCGACACAGGACTCATTGGAGGGATAACCTACTACTACATCGTCCGGGGAGTCGATGATGCCGGCAATATCAGTATTCCTTCGAACCAGGCCCATGCTGCCCCAATCGATGATGCACCGAACGCCCCGACAGGTCTTTCGGCAGCGACACCGTTCGAACGGATGGTACAGCTCGACTGGAATGATAATACCGAGGACGACCTGGCCGGGTATAACCTTTTCCGCAGTACGACGAGCGGCAGCGGGTACCAGCAGGTCAATACCGGCTTGTTTACCGGAAGCAACTTTACTGATACCGGACGTACCGGCGGGATATGGTACTACTACATCGTTCAGGCGGTCGATACTGCCGGACACATCAGTGCGAATTCAACAGAAGCCTCTGCACTGGTCTATGATAACCCTCCGGTTGCTCCAACCGGTCTCACTGCCTCGCCCGAACCGCTGCAGGTATACCTCCAGTGGAATGCAAACAATACGGAAGATGATTTCAACAGCTATCACCTGTACCGAAGTCCGACCGATAATACCAGTTACACCCTGCTGGCGGCAAATATCACAGAAACAACCTACCGTGATTTCAGTGCTCTCGAAGGAATGACGTATTACTATCTGCTCACAGCTGTCGACAATGCCGGACATGAAAGCGTTCTCTCAAACGAAGCATTCGCTGCCCCGCTTGCCGGAGCCCGGCCTTCCGCTCCCATGAACTTGTCGGCGGTACCCGGCGACCGGAAGGTGACCCTCGACTGGGATGATAATACAGAACCGGACATGGCCGGATACAATCTCTACCGGGCAACCGGTACCGGCGGACCGTATACACTCGTTTATTCAAGCGATAATACAAGCAGTAACTTCACAGATACCGGCCGCACCGGCGGGGTTACGTACTATTATGTCGTCACGGCTGTTAATACCGCATTCCTTGAAAGCGTGTACTCGAATGAAGCTTCTACCCTGGTATTCGATAACAA
Source organism: uncultured Dehalococcoidales bacterium (assembly GCA_964433075.1). Classification (GTDB taxonomy): domain Bacteria; phylum Chloroflexota; class Dehalococcoidia; order Dehalococcoidales; family UBA2162; genus MGML01. The sequence goes on along the minus strand of CAYSQK010000014.1, from coordinate 12,445 downwards.
ACCGGCTACCCCGACAAACCTCACCGCCGATGCAGGTACCGAGCGTCAGGTAACCCTTGACTGGGATGACAATACATTCGATGATGATTTCAGTCACTTCGATGTATTCCGCAGTGAAACCGGCAACGCGTCCGGTTTCGTCCAAATAAACGCCTCAGGGTTAACGGACAGCTCATACCTCGACACTGGACGGACCGGCGGTATAACGTATTACTATATCGTTAAAGCCTTTGATGACGGCGGTAATAGCAGTGACAACTCAACGGTAGCGGCGGCACCGGTTTTCGATAATGCTCCGGCAGCTCCCGTCACCCTCAATGCAACTGCCGGTGCCCGTCAGATAATTCTCTCATGGCCGCCCAGCCCGGAAGATGACTTTTATTACTTTAACGTCTACCGGAGCCCGGACGGCATCAGCTATCTCCGGATTAACAGTACCGCTGTTACGACGAACAGTTACAATGACTCGGGTCTCACCGGCGGCAACACATATTTCTACGTCGTCACCGCCGTCGACGCCGTGAGTAACGAAAGTATGCCTTCGCCTTCGGCACATGCCACGGCCTTCTCCCTGCCGCCGGATGGAGTGAACGCCACTGCCGGAAACTGGCAGGCAACGATTACCTGGAACGCCAACACAACCGACAATATCAGTCATTACACTATTTACCGGAGCCAGACGAGCGGCGGGTCGTACGTCAAAGTCAATACCGATAACAGCACCGCGACAAACTTTACCGACACCGGCCTTATGAACGGCTGGACCTACTACTACGTCGTCAGGACAGTCGATAAAGCGTTGAATGAAAGCGCTGATTCCGCTGAGGTATCGGTCATGCCGATTGGTTTCCCTCCGGCTGCTCCGACCGGTCTCTCGGCAACCCGCGGGGTCAGTCAGGTCATACTTAACTGGACAGCCAATGACGAACCGGATCTCAACTACTATCGGATTTACCGCGGGACCGTCAGCGGTACCTATACGCTTCTCGATACGTCTGCCGTAAATAGCTATACCGATATCAGTGTCACTAACGGTATCCGGTATTACTACGTCGTGACTGCGGTCAATTACGCCGTACAGGAGAGCACCGTTTCGAACGAAGCGAATGCCCGACCGGTCGGGCCTCCGACGGCACTGCTGTCCGATGGCTTCGAAGCCGGTTTTGATAACTGGGACGGCAACGGCACAACCGAATGGATGCCGAGTTCACTGCAGACCTATAACGGTACATGGAGCGCCTACACCGGTAAGGATTACAAGGGACCGCTGACGTCGGATGACCTGGATACACGGCCAGGTGAAACACTGACTGTTTCATTCTGGTATTACAGCATCGGGCTTGTCGGCGGGCAGGAAGCAGTCGTCAATGTCTGGGACGGGACGAGTTACATCGAAATTCTGAACCTGGGAGCCGTCCAGAACGCCTGGACGAACTTCATCTGGACCGTCACCTTTGATGCTGCGCCTCAATATTTCAGGACCGACTTCCGTCTCCAATTCTTCAGCGCCATAAACGGAAACGGGAAGGTATCCTATATCGATGACGTAATTATCAGCATTGAATAAACGACCATTTCGGTATTTTACTCTCAATGAAATGACGGAAAACCAACCGGTATATTTCGGTATGGAATAGGTTGTAGACAGGGCTCTTCAAACAGTATAATTTAACTATATTGCTTATTACATTAGTCAGTGAACCGGGTACTATACCCCTTTCTGTCTGACTCCCCACCCGGTTTACAAATAATCCTGCAATCCATACACCCTGATATCTCAACGGCTGCCGCCATATTCATCATACTTCTCCCAATATCGATATAAAAACAACAATATACCGAAGAAAGGAAGACAGCATGAGCAGACTAAGCATTATGACACCCGATTCAGCCCAGCGGATGCTGGAAACCCTGTATGACGATGTTGCCCGTCGAATACGTTCCGGCCCCTCAGCGATATGTCCTATCGACATGGCCGCGTCTTTCATCAAAGTATGCCAGGCTCAATCATGCGGCAAATGCGTCCCGTGCCGGGTCGGATTGAACAACCTTGTCAATCTGATGGAATCAGTCATGGACGGCAAAGGAAAAATCGGAACGATTACCCTCATTGAAACCACTGCCAGGGTTATCGCGGATACCGCGGACTGTGCTATCGGGTACGGTGCCGCTACCTACGTATTGAGAAGTATCGATGCCTTCCGAAAGGACTACGAGTACCACATTCTTAAAGGCAAATGCAGCGCCCGCTTCGAACAGGCAGTCCCCTGTATTTCCGGCTGCCCGGCGCATATCGATGTTCCCGGCTACATTACCCTCGTCGGAGAGAAGCGCTATGACGACGCCATCCGCCTTATCCGAAAAGATAATCCATTCCCCTGCGCCTGCGGCTACGTGTGCGAACACCCCTGTGAAGCGAACTGCCGCCGCGCGCTGCTTGATGATGCCATCAATATCCGGGGTATCAAGCGGTTTGCTGCCGATTATTCCGGCACGGTTCCTCCACCGGCCTGTCTTCCCGATACCGGTAAAAAGGTTGCCGTCATCGGCGGCGGCCCGTCCGGACTGACGGCAGCCTATTATCTCCAGCTCATGGGACACAAGGTAACCGTCTATGAAAAACGCTCCCGGCTCGGCGGCATGCTCCGCTACGGTATTCCCGGCTACCGTTTCCCGAAAGAACGGCTGCAGTATGACCTTGATGCAATTTGCGCTACCGGCATCGATGTACAGGTAGATACGGAAATAGGAGATACCTGCACACTCGAAGAACTGAGAAAAACGTTCGATGCGGTGTACATTGCAATCGGCGCCCATACCGACCGGAAACTCGGCATCGACGGAGAAGACAGCGAAGGGGTTATTTCAGCAGTTGAACTGCTCCGCCAGATCGGTGACGACCAGATGCCGGACTTTTCCGGAAAGAAAATCATCGTCGTCGGCGGCGGGAACGTCGCCATGGACGCTGCCCGGACGGCTGTTCGGCTCGGAGCTGAAAAAGTCAGTGTCGTCTACCGCCGGCGTCAAAAGGACATGACCGCCCTTCCTTCAGAAGTGGGAGGAGCCGTTGCGGAAGGTGTAGAAATGATTACCCTTCATGCCCCCGCCGGCATCATCACCGGTGAAAGCGGTACCGTAACAGCCTTCCGCGCTCAGCCGCAGATTGTCGGAAAAATCGGAAACGACGGTCGACCGATACCGCAAAACGCCAGGCAGCCGGAAACAATTATCCCCTGCGATATCGTTATCATGGCTGTCGGCCAGGCAGTCGAGACCGCCTGTTTCGAAAAATCCGGTATCCCTGTCAAAAGAGGCACACTGGTGGCCGATACCGGCACTGCAGTGAAAGACATGGAAGGAGTTTTTACCGGAGGAGACTGTCTTTCCGGACCGTCGACCGTTATCCGCGCCATCGAAGCCGGCAAGGTTGCCGCTGCCAATATCGACCGTTTCCTCGGTTATAACCATAAATTGAAAGTCGAAATCGATATCTCCTTCACCGCCCTCCGCGAAAAACCCCTGATGGGGCGCATTGAAATGACTGAGCGTGAAGCCGGTGAGAGGAAATGCGACTTCGAAATCTGTGAAAACGGCATGACCCGTGAGGAAGTTGCGCATGAAGCATCCCGCTGCCTGCGCTGCGACCACTTCGGTTTCGGTGCCCTGGGAGGAGGTATTTCAGAATGGTAAATCTGACAATTGACAGCATTCCGGTTACTGTTCCTGAGGGAACCACGATTCTCAACGCGGCGAAAACCGTCGGCGTTGTCCTGCCGACTCTCTGCTATATGGAAGGCATCAACGATATCGGCGCCTGCCGAATCTGCGTCGCCGAAATCGAAGGGCGTGAAAAGCTCGTCACGACCTGTAACACCCCCGTGAGCGAAGGCATGGTCGTCATGACCAACAGTCCGAGAGCACGGCAGGCACGGCGGGTCAATGTCCAGTTGATTCTCTCGCAGCATGACTGCAACTGCCCGACCTGTATCAGGTCGACGAACTGCGCCCTTCAGAAAATCGCCAACGACCTCGGGATAATCTCCCAGCCCTACAGCAAGGAGGTGCCGGAAAAAGACTGGGACATGACGTTCCCGCTTATTAAGGACGATTCGAAGTGCATCAAATGCATGAGGTGTATTCAGGTCTGCGATAAGATACAGTCGGTCGGCATCTGGGGGCTTGCCAATACAGGCTCCCGGACAACTATTGATGTCACCTGGGACCGGGACATCAACGATTCCGATTGCGTCCTGTGCGGCCAGTGTATCACCCACTGCCCTACCGGTGCCCTCAGCGAACGCGATGATACCATGAAAGCCTTCCGGGCGCTGGCAAATCCCGATATTGTTACCGTTGTCCAGATAGCACCGGCTGTTCGGGCTGCCTGGGGTGAAAGCCTCGGTATCACCAGTGAATTTGCTACCGTCAATCGACTGGTAGCTGCCCTTCGGAAAATCGGGTTCGATTACATCTTCGACACAAATTTTTCCGCTGACCTCACCATCATCGAAGAGGGAAACGAATTCGTCAGGAGAAAATTTAATAACAGCGAACCGAACCGGTACCCTCTCTTTACCTCCTGCTGTCCGGCGTGGGTCCGCTTCATGAAATCACAGTATCCCGACATGATGGAGCACTTCTCCACGACGAAATCCCCCCAGCAGATGTTCGGCGCCATCGCCAAGACTTACCTCGCAGAACTATTGGATATCGACCCATCGAGAATGTTCTGTGTCTCCGTCATGCCCTGCATCGCCAAAAAAGAAGAATGCACCTATCCGGGTATGGATTCAACGGGTACCGGCCCGGATGTTGACCTGGTGCTGACGACGCGTGAAATCGACCGGATGATTGTTGCCGAACACATCCAGCCGATGAACCTGCTGGAAGAAGAGTTCGACCATCCCCTCGGCATATCGACCGGCGCCGGTGTCATTTTCGGCGCCTCCGGCGGCGTGATGGAAGCCGCCCTCCGTTCCGTCTCCTTTCTGGCAACAGGTCAAAACCCTGATGCTGATGCCTTCGCTAATGTTCGCGGCAAGAACGGCTGGCGTGAAGCGACATTTTATATCGAAGGGAAACCCGTCAACGTTGCCGTTGCCAGCGGGCTCGCTAATGCCAGAAATCTCGTTGAAGCTATCCGTAAAGGAGATGTGCAGTATGATTTCGTCGAGGTTATGGCCTGTCCGGGCGGATGTGCCGGCGGCGGCGGACAACCCATCATCATGAACACAGAGATGGCTCACGTCAGAGGGCAAAGTCTCTACGGCCTCGACCAGAATTCGGCGCTTCGGTTCTCACACGAAAACCCGTCAATCAGCGCCCTGTACGAACGCTTCGAAAATAACGACATGATGCACCGGGTGCATGAACTTCTCCACACCGACCACAATGCGTGGGAAATGCCGAAGTCACCGGGTCTCCGAGAGAAAGTATAAGAAGAATACGGGGGGCATTGACTCTGAAGTGCCCCCCGTTCTTTAATCGTGACCTGTATGCCCGTTCCTGAGGAAAGAAGCAACGGCTTCATTAAATTCAGACGATTTTTCTATATGGGGATTATGACCGCACTCGTTAAAAATCGTGACAGCCGCCGAATCGATTAACCGGCAGGCTTCCCGTACTTTTTCAACCGGCACCACGTTATCATTCTCGCCGTGAACGATGAGAACAGGCTGATGGATTTCATGTAACAGGTTGAGAATCGTTACGTCTTTTTTAATGCCGCGAAGCCCTGTGTAACTCCTGATGATTTTCATCAACATGGAATTCCTGTTCGGTCTGCGGAAATGGGTACAGGCTGCCTCGACCCACGCCTCCGGAACAGCGCCGGCATTAAAAAACTGCCGTCTCATTCCGAACCGTATCGTTTTCCTGTTAAATATCTGACGAGGACCCAGCATGATTCTTCCGAGGACAGGCACTGTTGCCAGCCGATATCCCATAGATACATGGTCGTCGAAACCGCCGCTGTTCACCAGCACCAGTTTCTCCACTTTCTCCGGATGCCGGACAGCCAGACCGACCGTCATCGGGCCTCCCAGAGAATGACCGACAATTACCGCTTTATCGATACCGACCGCCTCCATGAAACCATAGAGAAACCGAGTTCCGCTTTCGATGTTGTACTCATCCGTCCATTCTTCCGAAAGGCCGTGTCCGGGTAAATCCATGGCATAGACGGTAAATTCGCTGCTCAAACCATCGATATTAAACATCCAGCTTTCAAGAAACTCACCCAGACCATGAATCAGCAGTACCGGAGGCCCTGAACCTTTTTTCACGTAATGGACATCGATACCGTTTACTTTGACAAAGAAATCCTGCATTGCCGGTTACGTACACCCCTGTCTTACACATGATTGAAAAACGGGATTGGTATGACACGCCCTGCCATTGTGACCCCGTACTAAATAACGACAATTCGAGCATAATGCGTGTCCTTGCTTGAGACCGTTCTTACCACGCTCGGATAATCGGTCACAAGTATACGACAGCAGGCTCATCTGTGTCAATATTCGCAGGTATATCTGATATTTGGGATAACATGCATGAACTGCCGGCAGGATGGTTTGAACGAATCTTTTTGTGAGGTAGTGGTGGGCCATTCTGGACTCGAACCAGAGACCCCAGTCTTATCAGGACTGTGCTCTAACCAACTGAGCTAATGGCCCGGGGATACAAACAGTATTGATTTTAACCCAGAATACCCCTGAAAAGCAAGTGTATTACCGGCCGAATTACATTTTAAATCGTCCGGGCGTATCATGTTCCATCCCCCACATCTCGAAAGCTCGTATATAGTGAGGCGGCTGGGCAAAGTCATGCTGCATTAGCCTCGCATCCATCCGGAACGTTCCCGCCCGTGCCTGCGCTTCCTGTATCCGCATCATCATACCTTCCATTTTCGCTTGCGGAATCGAAATCATCATTTCGCCGTCATCGGCAACCGCCCGTGCCGTTTCTCCGGGGTCAGGCAGGACAATCCAGTACTTCCCGTCAATCATCGGGTTAACCACCGCATAGGTACATGACGGGGCGAAGAAGTGCGATTCAATCTGCTCTCCTTCCTCAGGACTGAAGGTCGAAAGCAGACTCCGTAACTGGTTGGTCGTCGGGTACATCAAAACCAGGTCCGGTACAAAGGGTGCCGTCTCCAGCGGAGCCGTCAGAATACCGATATACCTGCCGGGTTCGAAACGGTAATATCCGAAAGCTTTCCCCGGTACCATGTCCGGTCGTTCGAGCCGCTCATCGAGCCCGAAAGCGGTTATCGGCGCCGGGCACCAGTTGTCTTCTTTCAGCATTGCTACCATCCTCTTGTCCCGCCGGGAGAGAGCAAACGCCTGGCACTGCGCGTAGTGGATGCCGTCATCCCTTCGCGGACGATAAGCTCCTTCAGGAATATCGTCTTCATTTACCAGCATTTTCACTGCCAGCGGCGAGGTTCTCATACCGAGAAACTGGACAAGTGTTTTCCCGTACTCGTTAAACTCCTTGATATCTGCCATTTTCCCGCTCCTGAATGGTACTAACATCACGTACTTATCACGCATGCTGTGATAGATTATAACGTAAAGAACAAAAAATAACACCTTGTTTCCCCCCTTTATCACGCGCGCCGGGGGGCTTGAAAACAACGCTCATTTGGTATACCTTTAGACAATACAGAAATCAACTGCCGGTTATATGCGAAGTTTCCGTGAATACTCCCGGCAGCAGGAGAAAGGTACATGGATAACCAACTATCTCAATCCGGACAATGTATTGACAGGCTGATTCGTAATATTGAAAAAGTCATTGTCGGTAAGCACGACGCGGTCAAACTTTCGGTGATTACCATACTCAGTCAGGGGCATCTGCTGATTGCCGATCCACCCGGGACAGGAAAAACCATGCTTGCCCGCAGCCTGGCAAAATCAATCGACTGTACCTTCAACCGTATCCAGTTCACGCCCGATATGCTGCCCGGTGATGTTACCGGTGTTTCGGTTTTCAATCAGAAGACAGCCGATTTCGAATTTCGTCCCGGTCCGGTCATGGCCCAGATTGTGCTGGCCGATGAGATAAACAGGGCAAATCCACGCGTCCAGTCAGCTCTCCTTGAATGCATGGGAGAACGCCAGATTACCGTCGACGGTACAACCTATCCCGTCCCCGAGCCATTCCACGTCATCGCTACGGAAAATCCCGTCGAATTCGAAAGTACTTTCAATCTTCCTGAGACCCAGATGGACCGGTTTCTCATGAGCATCAACCTCGGGTACCCTTCACCCGAAGACGAAACGGAAATACTCGAACGCCAGCAGTACCGCCACCCCATCGATACCCTTGAAAAAGTGGCGAGTGCCGAAGAGATTATTGCCATCCAGAAAACCGTCACCGAAATCCATGCCGACGCAACTGTTCGGGCTTACATCGTTGCGATTGCCAATGCCACGAGAAAGCACCCGTCACTCGCTCTCGGGGCTTCGCCGCGAGGCTCACTGGCCTTGTTCCGGGCTTCACAGGCCAGAGCTCTCATGGATGGACGCGATTACGTTCTGCCCGATGATGTCAAAGTGCTGGTAAAACCTGTTCTGACACACCGCATCAAACCGGTGACTTCATCGTCGAGGGATTCGACGGCTGCCGCCGTTCTCGAAGAAATAATGAATACCATTCCCGTTCCGGGAGTTCCTCACGGATAACGAGCGATATCTATAGGGTAAAAAACAGCGAATGGTCAAATAACAATGCAGATGAAGATACGAAAAGCAGCCGTACTGGTACCGATTCTCATCGTTATTATCGGAGTGCTCGGTGGTTCGGTACTCATGGGGTACCTTTTTGTGTTTTCCCTGCTCATCCTTATCTTTGGTTACGTCTGGGCAAGAATGTCTCTCGAAGGGGTGGAAGTAAAAACCGTGAACATTCCCGATTCTGCCCGGGCAGGAGAACGAATCGAAGGAATAACAATAATTCATAACCGGAGCCGGTTCTCCAGATACGGTCTGACCGTCGAAGAGATAACGGATATGCCCGGTTACCGCAATAGGGTAACCCTTGAAATGTCCCCGTATTCTTACCGGTCATGGCAGACAGACCTGTATGCTGAACGACGGGGTCTTTTCTCACTCGGCCTCTTCACCATCAGCACCACCGACCCGTTCGGATTCATCACTCTGCGGAAAACAGCCGGGGAAAAAAGCAGTCTTCTGGTATTCCCGGCAGCCCTTGATATACCGCTCTTCCACCCGGAAAAAATTATGGAGCCGGGTAAAGGGTCTGACAGGTGGCTGAGAAGCGGCACCAGTTCGACCATCAGTCGCGTACGTGAATACGTCGACGGCGATACCCTGAATCACGTTCACTGGCCGAGTTCGGTCCATACCGGAACTCTGATGGTTAAGGTGTTCGAACCTGAGCAGGTACAATTCAGGTACAGTAACGTCTGGCTCATTGCCGATATGGCGGAGAACGTTCAGTCCGGCACGGGAGATGAATCGACCGAAGAGTACGCCGTCATGATTACCTCATCACTCTACTCCAGATACACCGAAACCGGTCTGCCGGCAGGCCTCATTGTATCGGGTGACCGGCGCCACCTGTTCCCGCCGGACACGAACCGAAGTACCCGGAGAGATATCGAACGAATGCTGGCAACCGTTAAAGCAACCGGTAATGAACCGATTGATACAATTATCGATAAGGAGAAACACCGTTTTCAACCGGACTCCATTGTCATTCTGATCACTCCTTCGACCAGCACTCCGGTTGCTACTGCCGTTACCAGCCTTCAGTCAACCGGTTGCATGACGGTTACCATCCTTATCGATTCATCCGGTTTCGGTACCCATGCCGGTGCTGCGCCGGCGGTCAGAGCAATCAGCACCGCCGGTTCGCAGGTATATACCGTTAAAAAAGGGCAACCGATTGCTGAAGCGCTTGACAGCCGTAAATTACCGTCATCTCATGTATACGGAGCGTAACCCGCTATGCAGGAAACTAAGGGAATACAAAACCGAATAGTAAAATCCCTGACTTTTCGTAATCCGGGCATCACCTGGCAGCAGGAACTCATTGGACTGCTGCTGATTTTCATTACCCTCGAACTGGTGATACTGTCCCTGGAAGGCGCCAAATGGCTCGAACGCCAGCCTTCCCTGTCGCTCGTCCTTATTCTGGCAACAGCCGCCGGATACCTGCTGGTGAAATGGAACGGAAAACGGTATCTGAAGGTGGGCTCCGCCATTATCCTCGGTATGGTTATTATTCTCTGGCAGATGTATACGGCTCTTCCCTCCTCCACTCTTCCGTGGACACAGAAACTCATGAATGCTTTGGGGTCAATGGGGACGCTTTCCGGAAAAACTGATACCGGCACCGTTCCTTTTACGATTCTGCTCCTTTCGGTTTCATGGATTTTGGGGTGTGTTTCACCATGGCTCATTCTGAAAAAACAGCAGGCGTGGACAGTGGTTATTGCCGGAGCGGTTGTTTTGCTCATCAATCTGAGCAATCTACCCCGCCGGTATGACGGATTCCTCTTCTTTTACCTCATTGCCGCATCACTGCTCGTCGGATACACCCGTATCATCACCTACCTCTCACAGGCAGAAACAGGCATGACGGTTTTCCGACGGAACGGAATCAAATACTTCGGCATCTCAGTGTTGTGCCTTACCATCGCTGCAGCAATAGTCACCTGGCTTCTGCCTGATATCAAACCGGTCAAAATCGTCAATATCGAACGGGGAAACACCCCGGTACTCGAATCGGTTGACAATGTCCTCATCCGTTTGCTCAGCGCGGTACCTCGAAAACAGCCGCTCATCAGCGCCGAGGAACAGTCCGAATTCACTCTGTCATCCCCCTATGAACAGAACAGTGACGACCTCCAGTTTATCATCACCTCTGAAGGCCCGTACTACTGGCGTTCCTGGGCCTATGACACCTATACATCGGACGGATGGCGGAACAACAGCCACGCTGCGTATCCGGATGTCGTGATTCCGGAAAATGATGGTGTAATAAAATCGGACGCCCGGACACCGATTACTTTTTCCGTCCAAACATCCGTTAAAACCGACGTTCTTCTGACGACCGGGCAGTTTCGTTCCGTTTCGATTCCTTCCCGACTGATGGTCTACACGTCAGCAGACTTTCAGCAGTCGTCATCGACATCAGGCAATACCTTCGCCGTTACATCTCCTTATACACTTGACACAGAAGACCGGTACACCGTCGCCTGCAGTGTCATTGCAGCCACCCCCTCCGAATTGACGCAAGCCGGAGACAACTATCCCTCATGGGTAACCGACCGTTACCTTCAGGTACCGGACTCACTGCCGGATGTCGTCCGTTCAGCCACCGATAATATTACGGAAAACGCGACCACTCCTCACGAGAAAGCTATGGCTATTAACCGGTTCCTTTCCACCTACAAATACAATCTAAAAACATCCTCTCCTCCTGAAGAGACGGATGCCGTTGAATATTTTCTTTTCGTAAAAAAGTCCGGAGCCTGCGGCGACTTTGCTTCCGCAATGACCGTCATGCTGCGAATCGCCGGTGTTCCGGCCCGTTTTTGCACCGGATATCGTCCCGGCGAATTCGACGAGGACACCGGCACCTACCGGGTACTGGCAAGCAACCGGCATGCCTGGGCTGAAATCTACTTCCCCGGTTACGGCTGGGTAGAATATGAAGCGACGCCGGGGAACCGTATCGTGCGGGGAATCATCGGCGTCGAAGCCGTAACTTTCAACGGGTCGACAGAGATATGGGACCCCTATCAGCATATGCAGTATTTCTCCATTTCATCGGGTGTTTCCATTCCCCGGAGAGAAAGCCCTTCAGGAGGCACATCATTCATCACGCTGCTCTGGCCGATTCTCTTTCTGGTTACCATGGTGGTGATGTCTGTGACCATTTACGTTCACTACATAAACAAAGGGCGGACCAGACGTACCACATCAAAGGAACAAACAAATTTTGTCTATGATGTCTACGGTGGTTTATGTAATCTTGCCGCGCAGGCAGGCCTCGGGCCCGTCCCTTCCCAGACACCCGCCGAATACGTCGGACTGCTCTCGAACGAATTTCCCCATCAACGGGAATACTTGAAAACGATACTCTATGCCTATCTTCGGTACCGTTACGGAAAAACGAGGGAATATGACGATTCGGTAAAATGGGACCTCATAAAAGCCAGACGTATTGTGTATGATGCGATTCGGGACAGAGTTGCCGGGAAAAGATAATACTGTCCTGAAACAAGAAAAGCCGGTTATTTCTATAACCGGCTTTTATGTGCATAAAAAAACCTTAACGATTGGATAGTGAGAGGAGGTTAAGGCATCCCGACGAATCGGGACGACCGACCTAGGAGTAGGTTCACACCATTATCTCCCTAGAAAGGAGGTGATCCAGCCACAGCTTCCGCTACAGCTACCTTGTTACG
>CAYSQK010000013.1:0-17064 GCA_964433075.1 uncultured Dehalococcoidales bacterium | reverse complement strand
CATCCGTATGGTGGTCGTCTTGCCGGCCCCATTCGGGCCGAGCAGCCCGAATATTTCACCTTTTGCAATAGAGAACGAGACGTCATTGACGGCATGGAATTCGCCGAATTTTTTATGAAGGTTCGTTACCGTGACAAAACTATCGGGCATCAGACTCTCTCCGGAACGTCGATATTACGAATACTGAATATGATATGGCAATACCGGAACAAAGTCAATCAGCTATTTTACTGTACATGCATCCACAGTAATTCTGACGGTAGAGACCCCACTGTTTCGATAACAGATTCGCCCGGTTAAAGCCGTCCTTCTTTTTGAAGTCTCTGACAAGCCAGTTTTCCCGGCCTATTTCTGAACCGACAGCATTGACAACAGCAGCCGATTTATGGGGGCTAATGGTGAGCGTCGAGGTAAAAACGCCGCATCCTGAGGCAGGCAGGGAGAGAAATGTTTTCTGTAACCGTACCCTGAAGCATTCGACGCACCGTTTTCCGCCTTCCGGTTCATCACGGTACATCCTGACAGCATCATCCCACTCTTTCGCATCGTACGGTCCCTCAATCAGTTCGAAACCGAGTTCATCGGCTACCTTTTTTGCCGCAGCGAGGCGCAACTGATATTCTTCTTGAGGATAGATGTTCGGATTATAGAAGTACCCGGTAACCGAATGCCCTTCCGCCATCAACCTTTCGGCAGCACCGGCGGCACAAATACCGCAGCAGACATGGAGAAGGACGTTCATTCCCACGACTCCATAACTTGAATAACCTGAAAAAAGTCATCAAACGGCGTATATGGTAAATCTTCTTTCCGGCAGTAATCAATCAATGAACCGGTCGCAAAGACATAATCGCTTTTCCGGGCGGACTCAATGTCCGAATGCCCGTCTCCGATATAAACAACCCGGTAACCGCTTTGCCTGAAATAATCAGTATAGGCGCTTTTTACTTCATCGTCGAGAACCTTCCCGTCAGGTCCCCGGTGTTGAACAGACAAGCCGTCAGGGGTAAATTCAGTTACCGAGGCATGTATTTCAGCATTGCTGATACCACATTTATGTAAAATATAATCGATATAAAAGTCGAGCCCGTTGCTGACAAACACCGTTCGGTAATTTACCTTCCGGCAGAAATCGATAAATTCACTGAAGCCGTCTCTCGTCCGGACATGTGCATCAACGATTTCAAGCAGTTGTTTCCGGTCAGCCTTTACCATAGCGAATACGTTAGCGTTAAATTCGCCGAGAGTCACTTCCTGATGCTGGTACCGCTCGAACAAATCCCGCCATTGACCGGGAATACAGGCGTCAAGGATAGCGAAGCTCGCATCCTCGACGGTCACGGTACCATCAAAATCGCATTGGACCAGTACACCGGACTTCATCATCAATGTATCTCCACCCTATCCCCCATCCAGTCCCCATCGTTTAAATACATCTCTGTATATATCAGGCTGAGGAAAATCAGGGTATACGGCAGGCTGGATATTAGCGTGAGAAAAATGCCCTTCCTGCCCGGTATAAAAGTCTTCCATAAACGTCTCAAAGCGATGTATCGGGATGGAAAACATCCTTTCATCTTCCGTACCGCACGCCCGTTCTTATTCACCCGGGTCAGGAATTACGATATAGTATTTGCCGGAAAGCATCGGTTTTACCACCGCGTTATAACATGACCATGAAAAAACGGCTGTATCCAGGAACGGTTGTTCCGATTCACGCATCGACCATATCATACTTCGTAACTGGACAGGGTTTGCGTATATCAATATGAGGTCCGGCTGGAAAGAAGCAGTCATCAAGGGAGCAGTGACAATACCGGCATATTTTCCGTAAGGGAAACTATCAAACTTCGCTTTATCACTGTTTTCAATGTGTACCAAACCGTAGGTCATGAGCGGTCCGGGGCACCAGTTATCTTCTTTCAGCATAGCAATCGTCTCATGATTTCTCCGGGACAGTGCAAATGCCTGGCACTGGGCAAGATGATACCCCCGGTCACGTTTCGGACGTACCGCTCCGTCAGGAACTTCGGACACACTCTCCAGCATTTTGACCGCAAGGGGTGAGGTTTTCAATTTCAGGGATCTTTCAAGATATTCGGCATGGCTGTGAAGGACAGGTAATGATATCTCGTTCTTTTCCATATCAAATCTCCTGTACCCGAACGAGGTTCGTCCGGCCGGCTGTTCTCAAAGGGAGACCGGCAGTGATTACTATATGGTCGCCTTTCCCGATATACCCGGTTTTTAACGCGACCTCGCGGGATATTTCGAACACCTTCTCAAGTTCGCCGGGTTCAGGTCTGAAAACAGGGATAACGCCCCACGGGAGAGACATTCTTTTCACGACCCGTTCATTATGGGTAACGGCAATCACCGGCTGCTTCGGGCGGTACTTCGACACCCGCAAGGCAGTAGTTCCGCCTGAGGTAAAGACAAGGATAGCTTTGGCATTAATCTGGTGAGCTATCTGACAGGCTGCCCGGGCAGTGGCGTCGTTTACTTCGGGTAAAATCCCGCCGGTTGGCATGTGATTCAGCGTTTCCTCGTACTGAATAGCCGTTTCAGCTTCAGTGGCAATTCGTTTCATCATGGCGACCGCTTCTACCGGATATTTACCGACGGCCGATTCTTCCGAAAGCATGATAGCGTCAGTCCCATCGAGAATCGCGTTCGTTACGTCGGTTGCTTCCGCCCTGGTCGGGCTTGAATTTCTCACCATCGATTCCAGCATCTGTGTAGCGGTAATAACAGGAATACCGAGCCGGTTCGCCTTATTGATAAGCAGTTTCTGGGCAAGAGGGACTTTTTCGATACTGATTTCAAGGGCGAGGTCGCCCCTCGCTACCATGACTCCCTGACAGACAGCAAGAATGTTTTCGCAATCCTGCAGCGCTTCAGCCTGTTCGATTTTTACAATCAACGGCATATCTGGGTCAATGGTATCGAGGAGAGTACGAACATCCTTCACCTGCTGGGCTGATGAGATAAAGGACAGGGCGATGAAGTCCACCTCATGTTTGCAGGCAAATTCCAACTGGTCCTGAAATACTTCGGAAATACTGCCTTTTCTTCGCTTGTAACCCGGCAAGTCCAGCATTATTCCGGTGGAACGGTTCAATTTTTTACTCACCGAACGAATAGCTGAGATAACTTCAACACGTTCATCGTTGTTACCATATGACAGATTCAGACGAGCGATATTCATGCCCGCCTTAATCATTGCCTCAATCGTTTCCGGCGAACTGCTTGCCGGACCAAGCGTACAAACTATTTTGGTATGCATTATGCCCCGCCTTCCTGTTTTTCTCTATTATAAACCAATCTTAAGACCAAATGGTCAGCCACGCTGAAAATCAAAAAAAAGGAGGAAGACCAGAGGCTTCCTCCCTGCTTCATTCACCGTATCCATTACTGTTTTTTCATGAGAATGTGTTCGCAAAACGGGTCTCCGGCCGGTATGGATTTACCGATAACATAGGTTAATTCGGGATTCAGTCCTTCCACGACCGTTTTCTCCATGGTTGTATGAGCGAGACATAACTTCGGATTTTTGAAATGAAGCGGGCATTCATCAACCTTTATTACCACCTTATCAGGACTGTGCGTAACAAGGTGAAGCCGGTTACCGGTTTTCGTCACGGTCGTAAAAATTCGCAGGAGATACGAAGCAACCGAATCGATGTCATTGTTCTTCAAGGCTTTTTTCGCTCTCGGAACAATGGTGAGGCCGTACTGCCGGCTCATGTCGGCAATCATTTCAAGACCTTCGTCACCGAATTTTTCGTACAGGTAATCGTAGTAACTCGTTATCCGTGCGTACAGTCCCTTGACAGCGCTGTTGTATATCTGTTCAAATGTCCGGTTATCTTCGAGCATGACTGCTCCTTTTTGTCTCCCGTCCCGACTTTATCCGCCGGTCGATTTCTTAATCGATTCACCAATAGTTTTTATAATATCAATTTCGTAATTTTCAATGCTTCCCGCGTCGATGAGTTTGGCGAGCGCCGGGTCTATCGGAATCTGCCCAAGCAGCGGCGCACCGGCAGCTTTTGCCATGGCATCAGCCTGGCTTTTCCCGAACAGTTCAATCTTTTTATCAATTTCCTCAACATACAGGTAACTCATATTTTCGACGATACCAAGAATCGGTTTCTGCATCTGCTGGGCCATTTTTACCGCTTTCTTGACAATCATGGCGGTTAAATCCTGAGGTGTGAAAACGATAATAATTCCTGAAACAGGAATTGTCTGTAACACCGTCAACGGGGCATCGGCTGTTCCGGGGGGAAGGTCGACGACCAGATAGTCGAGTTCTCCCCAGTATACTTCTTCCCAGAACTGGGTAATTGCCCTTGCAATAAGCGGGCCTCGCCAAATAACGGCGTCTTCTTCATTAGGAAGAAGAAGATTAATGGACATTATTTTAATACCGGTTTTTGTCTCAACCGGATTAATTCCTTTGTCGTTTCCCCCCGGACGTTCGGTAACCCCGAACATTTTCGGAATACTCGGTCCGGTAATATCAGCGTCAAGAATACCAACCTTATATCCCATCCTCCTCAAAGCAACGGCGGTCAAACCGGATACGAGCGATTTTCCGACCCCGCCTTTACCGCTCATAATAGCGATAACGTTCCCGATTGTGTTCGTAATGCCGGGTTTGCCTTCGACATATTCGACCGTTACATTCACTTCAGAATCCAGTTTCTTCAGGGTATTTATCGTCTTGTTTTTCACAAATTCCTTTGACATCTCATCAGCTTCCGGTGTGTAAAGCCTGACAGTTATGTCATTCCCGGAAATCGCTATTTCTTTAATCATCGAGGAGACATCCTGAGAAGTCGAGGGTATTTTAACCTCTTTCAGACTGTATTTAACCTGTTGCTCGTTCAACATAAAACAGACTCCGTTCTCTTTATCGTACTTTAATCAATCTCATACTAATTTCATTCGACTTCGAGTTCATACTTTGCTTCATCGCCTTCGACATAAAGCCGGATATTAACCTTTCTTCCTTCGGACATCAGCCGTTCAGACTCGTTTACCAGCTTTTGAGACTCAGGAGACTTCAGAAAAGCGAGAAGCGCCTGGAATTTTCTTTCGGCTTCTTCGGTATTATCATCGCCGTCTTCACCAAGAAGTGCCATGAGGCAGTTGTTCATCTCATGTTCCGCCTGGCAACGGACACATCTTCCGGTGTGTTCATGAGTTGTATATTGAGGTTCGATGCTGTAGGATTCCATTCACTCACTCCGAATCAATTCATCATGACGCAGACGTCATGCAACACTTTCATGCCGTTATCGACACAATACTGTATTGCCTGTTCGCTCTCGGCACCCGGCTGAAGCCAAATTCGCGTCAACCCCAGTTTTTTACATTCTTTCAGTATTTCTTCCGTAACCGGAGGCGGAACAACAAAGTCAACGACATCGACTTTTTCCGGAATATCAGAAAGCGTGTGATAGACTTTTGAGCCTTCTATCTCATCCAGTTTCGGATTGACCGGATACACCTCATATCCGCGATTTTTCAAATTTTTAAATATCCTGTTCCCGTTTTTTTCAGGATTATCGGTTGCGCCGACCACAGCGAATTTTTTTCTCGTCATAAAGTCTTTAATCGTGTCCTGCATTTCTTCTCTCCGAAACAGACAGTACCCCGGATTCATTCTCCAGATGACGGGTACTTCTCCCTCATTATACAACAATATGGATTCTTTCCACTCATTCGGTATATGCACCAAGAGCAGAAAAAGACCGTTACTGTTCTTTTTTCAGTTTTTCCACCGCTTCCCTGACGGTTCCGGTTGCCCCGGTAATAACTTTAATCCCGGCGGCCTGCAACACCTGAACGGCATTGGGACCGCAATTTCCGGTCAACACCACTTCCACCCCTCTTTTCACCATTTCCTGACCGGCGGATGTACCCGCGCCGCCGGATGCTCCTGCTCCCGCATTATCAACGGCTTCACATTCCATCGTGTCAGAATCCACGATGATGAAAAACGGACATCTTCCGAATCTCGGGTCTAACGGCGAATCAAGTTTATTTTCCGAGGCCGATACTGCAATTTTCATATTTATCTCCTTTTTTTATTTTTTCATTGTGAGTAATCGTATTCCCCGTATCTGACGGAAGGTCGCTCCCTGACTGACACACTTGAGTACCATATCAGAATCAACGACCAATGTGCCTGAAACAGCGTCGATGCCGTAATCGAACAACACCGGCGATAACGGAGTCGTTCCTCCGAGCATAACGACATAGGCATCTTTTCTGCAAAACGAAACAACCTTATCGAAGGTATGATTAATCATCGTTGTTCCGGTAATGCCTATAACGTCAGCTTCAGGTAAAATATTTCCGGTCTCGTTTTCAGAATAATCTCCTTCCTGTGGATTTCTTTCGATTACCCATAATTTTTCAGCTGATTTTTTCAATCGAGGGATAAAGGGGAAATGTCCGATGATCGCTATCTTTTTCCCGGCACCTTTTTCTTCCAGAATATCGGCTGCATTTACCTCATCACACCGGTTGATATCAACTTCAAGCAGTGAGTTTATCGCGGCAAGCCCTATGGCAGCTTCCATGGGGCTATCCGATTTCGACATGTTGACCAGTTCCGAAACCCCTTTATCACACAATTTACCGGCCTCAAGGACAGTCGGCTGACCATGCTGGTGCTGCGATAGTTCGTGAGGGGTCGAGGCGAGACCGCAATTCCGGGTTACGACGGCCGTTTGAAACACCCCCTGGCGTATGTCCCGAACCTCTGCCTGAAAATCCAAAGAAGTAATCACATCATCCAATATTTTCATACACAATTCATTCCTTTCAATACCGAATCCCCACAGGCACCTTTTCCGGCTTGCATTGAAATCCTTCGAAGCGCGTTTCCATGCGGACAAGCCGACAGCGAGCCAGGGGAGACGTCACCTTGACGTGCTTTTATGAGCATATGCTCATTATTACAGTACCAATCAATACAATTCAAGTCAACATGCCGATCGAATGGCTGCATGAAGGCTTACGATATTCGTGACATCTTTTCAATATTTCACAATTCTCCACCATTCAGTATATAATACGTGTGAGAGAGGGGGTTCTTTCAAAAAGCGGAAACCGTTATCGCACCATAATTGCGGTTGTCGACTCCGTTATGACAACCACAATTATCAGACAGCGGACAGTTTCCATCATTGCGTATTTCGCATACTCCGAAATAAACTCTTCCTCCTTCGCACCCGACTTACATGGAAAGATACAAGCATAACGAGTACTTTAAGGAAGGTTCTTAAAGCATGGAAGAAAAAACTCTGGTGTATGACCCTCACATATGTACCGGCTGTTCACGCTGCATGACCACCTGCGCTACCTATAACAACGGAGCAACAAGTCTTTCGAAAGCCCGTATCCAGATCGTCCGGCATGAAGGCCACGCCGTTACCCGAATCGATGAAGAAGACGAGCTTATTTTCGAAGCTCTCCGCTGTCAGCAATGCGACAAACCATACTGCATGTATTTCTGTCCGGTAGCCGCCATCAGCAGAAACAAGGAAACAGGAGCGATGGTCATCAACTATAACAAATGCATCGGCTGCCGAATGTGCATGGCAGGATGTCCTTTCGGAGCCATGAGATACGACTCAAGGCGTAACAGAGTATACAAGTGCGAGTTATGCGACGGTGACCCTCAATGCGTCAAACTGTGCCCTACCGGAGCAATCCAATTCCTCCCTAAATCCGTTGCCAATACACCAAAAATCGACAGTCTGGCAAAGAAACTGATGGAGCTACAGCCCGGTATCACGCAGCAGGCTCAGGCGGGAGGTAAAAACGATGGCAATTCCTAAAGGGTATGCGAAATATGCAGCAATCGTTGACCTAACAACGAGTGACATCCAGAGAATTCCACTGGAAAAATTCTTTCGTGATTATGATATCAATCCGCGGTTATGGCTTGGCGGTGACGGGTTCATCACCAAGATACTCTGGAAAGACATTCCGAAAGCAATCGACCCGTTAAGCCCCGAAAATGAGATTGTGCTCGCATCCGGCCCGTGGACAGGAACAGCGGCTCCCCAGGCAGGCAGAAGCATGATGGGATGCATTGGGCCTGAATCAGAAGGTTTTTCATCCGGTTCTCTCGGGTGGTTCTTTCCAGCAGCATTGAAATATGCCGGCTATGAAATACTCATTGTCCGGGGAAAAGCCGAGAAACCTGTGTATATCTTTATCGATGACGATGAGATAACTATCAGGGATGCTTCCGCAATATGGGGCAAGGAAACCGGAGAAACGGTAAAGGCAATACGGACCGAACTGAAAGAACGATTTGACAGTGAAATCCGGGTACTGAGCATTTCCGTCGCAGGTGAAAATCTCATCAAGTACGCACCGCCCTGCGGTGACGGCACGTCATGTCCGGGCCGTTCCGGAGCCGGAGGTGTAATGGGCTCAAAAAATCTGAAAGCAATCGCTGCCCGGGGCACCGGAGAAATCGAAGTACATAACCCGAGAGGCCTTCTCGACGAATCATATAAAGCTGTTCAATACTTCTTCGATAACGAACCGACCTTAAAAATCTGGAAAGAAGAAGGATGTACAACCAGCCTTTCCTCAACCGCCCGGTGGCCGATGACCGGCAGGCTGCTGGCCGATAACAGGAATGCAGCTGATTTCCCTCATTACAATAACGCAGGATGTCTCAACTGCTTTATTTCGTGTTATCACTGGCTGCACATCAAAGACGGGCAGTATGCCGGTTTACGGCAGTTAGGCGGGCACATGACCTACATAACCGCCATGCTCCGTAACTTCAAACTCATCGATTTCAATGCCTGGATCTACTTCGAACGGCTTACCCAGGAACTGGGAATCGATCCAGCCTCTTTCTCGATGGCATTCGCATTCGCAGTCGAATTATACCAGAAAGGCATTCTCACAAAGGAAGATACCGACGGGCTCGAGCTCGAGTTCGGAAACGCGGAAATCATTTGGGAACTCTGCCGGAGGGCGGCACACCGCACCGGCAGACTGGGAAATCTACTGGCTGACGGAGTCAACGAGATGGCGAAGGCACTCGGCCCCGAAGCGGAAGCAATCATTCCTCAGACCGTAAAAGGAAAGCCATCCATTCAAAAAGATGCAAAGTTACAGGCACTCATCTGGTCACTCGGCGCACTGACAAGCAACCGCGGCGGCGACTGGTTACGGCTGCACAATGTCTGGGAACTTGCCTTCCTCCCTGAAAACAGGGATACCTACCCGGAATATATCGGAATGTCGAACCTTGAACTTTATGCCAAGTGCCTTGAACTGCTCGACATGCCTGACGATTTAAAAAAGGAGATATTCGGTGATCCTCCGAAAATCGACACGGACTGGATAAAAGGCACAGCGGGAAAAGCAAAATTTTTTGTCTGGACGGAACACTTCGTATCGCTTTTCAATGCCCTTGTTACCTGCATGTTCGGAGGGGCAACTCAGTTCATGATGGTAGGGTTCGGCCCCAGCACCTACCGGGACATTCTCAACACAATAACCGGATGGGACGTCACCTACGAAGAACTGCTGACCGTTGGCGAACGAATACTTAACCTGCAGCGGCTGTACAATTACAAACTCAAAGGCTGGGATAAGAAAGCCGACCGATTTGCCGGAACCCTTGCCTACGAGCCGGGAACCGTTGGTATTTACAAAGGGAAAATCGTTCCCTGGGACGAAATGCTCCAGGAAGTATATGCGCTCAGGGGCTGGTCCAACGACGGTGTACCAACCAAATCAAAACTCAGAGAACTGAAAATCGACGTTTCGACGGACGAATTACATCTTCCTCTATAAATACCTGATGATTTCGTAAAAATGGGCGGTTAACCGCCCATTTTTTATGTTGAGCGTAAAAGTTGACATCACAGCCCGTATTATGATTATATTATATATAACCTCCGGAATTTTTCGGGGGTTTTTCTTTTTCCATGCATTCTCTCCAGACAACCTTTTTCCAATTCGCCTGCGACAGGTATATAATGCCGGTAACCGACCAGGAGGTATGCGTATGACAACCATCAAAGAATACAACGCCCTTGGAGAAGAACTCGAACGCATTCTTATGCTCAGGACAATGCCAATAGCGGTGAAAATGCTGAAGGATGAATCAGAAATCCCTGAAGGAGCCATACGTCCAAAGCGCGACAGAGGCTACCACCTTGCTCAATGTCAGGTCTTTGCGCTGAACCGTCGAAAAGGCGATACGATTGCCATGCTTAAAGAAGACCACTGGTGCTGGGCACCATTAATGGGTTACGGGATTGTCGAAGATCCGCACGACGAATTTGTCAACCGGCACGCATTTTTCCCTAAGTTTCCGGAGGGGAAATACACCGGCATTCTATCCGGTCCGTTAAAAACGGCGAATTTTGAACCCGATATGGTGTTGGTGTACTCCAACACGGCGCAGCTACGGCACCTCGTATCAGCCGTCAAGATGCACGACCGGGAACTGGTCCATTCGGACTTCGACCCAATCGATTCCTGCGTTTATTCGGTGGTGCCAACGATTGAGAAGAGAGAATACCGGATTACCATTCCCGACCCCGGAGAGTACGAACGGGCGATGGCCGGTGAGGACGAGATGATATTTTCCATACCGGCAGAAAAGCTGTCCGGTCTTTTGGAAGCGCTCCGTCAGACGGAAAAAATGGGGGGCAGTTACCGACAGCAGACGCCGGTCCTGACGCCTGATTTTCCAAGGCCGCCGTTTTACAAAGACCTGTTCACGAAATGGGGACTCGATACCGAATAACACTTTCGTTTATTGACAACAGAAGACCCGCCGGGATGACAATCCATTCCGCCAGCGGGTCTTTCTTTTATCTGACGTTTATCACATTAACGTTATAATGTTTCGCAATGCTTCACCACGGGTAACCGAGCCGATGGCGTCATTTATCTTTTCGAGAGAGTAGTGACCGGTAACCAGTTCATCGAGTTTCAGTTTTCCGGCTTTATACAGATTAATGAGAACAGGGATATCTTCGCGAATATTTGTCGTCCCCATAAAGCTGGCAGTGATAACTTTTTCGTTATCGATGATATCCATCGGGAAAACCGACATGTTCTTCGTGGCGAGACCGACAATAACGACTGTTCCCTGTCTGCCCAGCATGGCAATACCCTGCTCGATAGCAGAGGTACTACCTACGGTAACGATAACGCAATCAGCACCGTATCCGCCGGTTAAATTTTTCACCTGTTCGACAGGGTCACTGTTCGACCCATTCACCAGGTGAGTTGCCCCGAATGAGCGCGACGATTCAAGTTTGTTATCCAGCATATCGACAGCAAGTATCGGATAAGCCCCGGCAATAGCCGCCCCCTGAATCGCATTCAGTCCGACACCGCCGACACCGATAACGACACAGCTTTGGCCCGGTTTTACCTTCGCCTTATTGACGACAGCGCCGTAACCGGTGATAACCCCACAGGCAAGCAGGGCGGCTTTATCGAACGGCATGTCTTCCGGTATTTTAACGACCTGGGATGCGTCGACCATGCAGTATTCGGCATACGAGCCAACCCGCAGGGCGTGATAAACCGGTTTTCCGTCTTTTGTTTTCCACCGGCTTTCGCTATCGAGCGGCCAGACGGCGGTACACATTGACGGACGGCCTGTCCGGCAGTAGCGGCACTCCCCACAGGAACGAAGCAAAGATACGACAACACGGTCTCCGGGTTTTACATTGGTAACTCCTTCACCGACTTCCTCGATGAATCCGGCCGATTCATGACCGGGGACGAAGGGCAAAGGGAACGGTAAATCTCCGCTCATGAAATGTAAATCACTATGGCAGATAGCTGTTGCTGCCAGTTTCACTTTCACTTCACGCCGGTGGGGCGATTCCATGACGAGGTCAGTTACGACCAGAGGTTTGTTAAGTTCAAAACAGACGGCTGCTTTCATTGTACCCTCCCTGTTCAGAAAGGATATATATAATAACAGGGAAATGTCAATATGATTTCCTTGACATGGAGGGACAACAGGACGTAGCATTACGACAATGAAAATATACTGGAGGCTGCCATGACCGGACCTCTCGAAGGCATCAGGGTACTCGATTTAAGCTGGGTACTGGCGGGACCGTTCTGTACAATGATTCTCAATGACCTCGGCGCAGAGGTACTGAAACTCGAACGCCCGAACGTCGGCGACCTTGCCCGGGGGAACGGCCCGTTCATTAACGGAGAGAGTTCGTATTTTACGAGTATGAACCGGGGGAAGAAAAGCATCACGGTTGACCTTCAAAAACCGGAAGGAAAAGACATCTTTTTCAAGCTGGTCAAACAGGTCGATGTCATCGTTGAGAACTTCGTGCCGGGCACCGTGAAGCGGCTCGGCATCGACTACGATACCGTAAAAGAAGTCAATCCACGCATCGTCTACGCCTCGATATCCGGTTTCGGGCAGACCGGCCCTCATTCGAATTTCAGAGCGCTCGACGTTATCGTTCAGGCAATGGGAGGGATAATGAGCATCACCGGTGAGAAGGACGGCCCGCCGCTGAAGGTCGGTGCTTCAGTCGGAGACATCACCGCCGGACTGTTCACCACCATCGGAATTCTTTCGGCGATTCATGAACGCGAGAAAAGCGGTCAGGGTCAGGCAATCGACATCAGCATGGTTGACTGCCAGATGGCGATTCTCGAGAATGCTTTTATGAGGTATTTTGCGACCGGAGCAATACCGGAACGGCTCGGCACCCGTCACCCGGTTTTCACACCGTTTCAGGCATTTCAGACGAAAGACAGTTACATCGTCGTAGCGATGGTAGGAGGAACCAGAAATCAGTGGCCGCTGTTCTGTGCCATCACCGGACACCTCGAACTGATGGATGACCCGCGCTATGAAACCGGCGCCGACAGAACCGAACATTACGATGAACTTGAACCGATTTTTACCGAAATCATGAAGAGCAAAACAACCGACGAATGGATCAAGGAGCTTTCAGACGTTGGAATCCCCTGCGGACCAATCAACAACATTGCCCAGGTTGCAGCGAGTCCCCAGACAGCGCACCGGAACATGATTGTCGAAGTGCCGCACAAAGAAGGGACAATAAAACTTATCAATACGCCGGTCAAACTATCCCGCACGCCGGGCAAGGTTACCCGTACAGCTCCTGAACTGGGTGAAAATACCTTCGAGGTATTGAACAAACTATTGGGGATGGATGAAAAAGAACTTCAAAAGCTCAAGGAAGCAGGGACAATTTAGAGAGCCAACACATATGTTAAGAAAGCCCGCCTATTACAGCGGGCTTTCTTATTTTTTTGAGCTTAGACTACCTGGTATATCCAGTCCCGGTGAAAGACATCAGGTTCTCCCTTCGGCATGGGAACAAACTTATCCGTCACTTCGACGAGTTTCCATTTACCGTCCTTTACCAGCGATTCCTGTTTTTCTTTGAAGCCGCCGTTCTCGTAAACATCCGGTATCAGTGAAAATACAATACAACCACCAGGTCTGGTAATGCGTACCAGTTCATCGAACGAACTTGCGGGGGCATGACCGTAGGTCAGTACACCGACGCTGATGACGGCATCGAAGGTATCATCAGGAAAGTCGAGGTGTTCTCCGAGTACCATCTGCCGAAATTCACGGTAGACATTTTTCTTTTTTGCTTCTTCAAGCATACCTTTCGAAATATCAACAGCAACAATATCTTTGTATCCCTGACGGGCAAGAAGTTCTCCGACCATGCCCGTACCGGCACCGGCATCAAGTATCTTCGCGTCCTTTTGGACATACTTCACAAAACAATCGACTGCTTTTTTCGGAGCGACATATCCGAAGCCGTCGGTCAAATCATTATCATAATCTTTCGCCCACGTGTCATAGCGTTCTTCGAGTTCCCGATTGGTTTTCGACGTGTAAATCCATTTGACCCGTTTTTCTCTATCTTCCATTGTTCGTTTCCTTTCCATGGTTTGATTCAATCATATGTTCTTCGTCAGTCAGCGGCGGGGTGACCAGTTAATTATTACACTAATGCACTATATTCATAGTACCATGATATCAATTATCCGTCCACCGATGAATGGTACACGTCAGGAAAGCTTAATAGAGTATACGGCTTATACAGCGCACCAAATCCGTTTTACGGTAAATCATGCAGAGAGAACAAGCCTCAGCCGGAGTAAGCCGGAATACGAGGCGTTTGCGAATATTTCCTGAGGGGATTGTTAACGAAAAGGAAACTAAAATACCTTAAGAATTATCTTGACGGTATCTTCCTTATCGACAAGCAGTTTCTCGAACCCTTTTCCGACGGCATCTTCAAGAGGAATAATACTGCTAATCAATTTTCCGGCATCAATCGTTCCGTCTGCCAGGAGATTGACAGCGACGGCTCCCTCATCGATGTAAATGGGGCTGCCGACGATGTTTTTCTGATTGTACATGATATCGAGAAAATCAACCGAGGCAGGTTTATCGAAGACGCCCTGGATAACGACGGTACCGCCGTGTCTCACAACATCCAAAGCAAGCTGCGGTGTATCGGCATGGCCGACACATTCGAATGCAACATCGACACCAAGCCCGCCGGTCAGTTCTTTGACGGTTTGTACCGCATCACCATCGTTGAGATTGATAACCGATGATGCTCCGAAAGACAGGGCTTTTTGTCCCCTGCCGCGGTGTTTCGAAATCATAAACGCTTCCGAAGCCCCGGCAGCTTTCACAGCAATCAGTGTGGTCAGACCGATGATGCCGTCGCCGACGACGGCAACCCTGTCGCCAAGCCTCATCCGGCTGATTCGGGCAGCGTGAACCGCCACAGCAATCGGTTCCACCAGAGCTCCGGCGGCATCCCACCCTCAATCAGGCAGCTTATAAAGAGCGTATGTGGGAGAGACTACATATTCCGCCATACAGCCGTCTTTATGCAGTCCAGTGAATTTGAGATTCGAACAGACATTATACATATGACGCTTGCAGTAGTAACACTCACCGCACACCCAGTACCCGACAGCCGCCACGCGGTCACCCGGTGCAAAACCGGTCACCCCTTCACCGGTGCTGACAACGGTACCGGCGTATTCATGACCTATCGTCACCGGAATTTTTTCTTCGGTGATAATGCACGGACCGGCAGCGTATTCTTTCAAATCAGTGCCACAAATACCGGCCATGCTGACTTTTATCTTCACTTCGCCAGGACCGGGGACCGGTTCGGGGACATCTTCGAAGCGTATATCTTTTCTTCCGTACCACCGGAGAGCTTTCATCAGTCACTCCCTTATCGTGATGCTAAACGAATGCTAACAGCCGAACCTGCTTCTCCTAATTAAAGAATGACCGGATTGAATCGAATTCCGAAGGAAGGAACCCTAATATCAGGGGGAATTTGTCCAGCAATATCGCGGATATAAGGGATTCAGAAAGCATCGACGGACCGAAATACTTCACGATAATCGCCAGAATGGCACCGAGGGTAATTGCGCCCATGAGCAGGCCGAATATAGCGCCGCCAAGGTTATTCACCCACCCCAGCATGACCATTTTCAGTACCGCTTTGAGAAGCCGGGCAAGAATCGACGCGACAACCATGACGACGACAAGGATAAGAATGTAGGAGACAATATTCGCAACGCTCGGATTACTAATGAAGCTCAACGCTCCGGCAAGATTCAGATAGAAGTTACTTGCCAGTACAACACCGAGAATAATCCCAACCAGTGAAAGAACCGCTTTAATCAGTCCCTGTTTCAGACCGACAAACGTCGGAACCACAAGGCAAACCAGCAACACAATATCAATCCAGTGCATAGAACCTTTCCTCCATCGGCTGACATGCACATCAGCCTGACCATTCATTCAACTTCAGTATACTATATCATACCGACAATGAAATCAAAACAGAATCACAACAGGAAAAAGAACCCTCTACCTGTTGAAGGTTTCAGACCAGAGCCCCCTGAAAAAAGCCACGGCATTGATACCGAGTACCCGGGTATCGTAGCCGCCTTCCTGAACGACGATGGTGGGAAGTTTAAGAGAACCGATGATTCTACCGATTTCATGGAAGTTATCCGCTTCCAGAGTGAAGGTACCGGTCGGGTCTTCCCTGGCAGTATCGAGTCCAAGAGGAACAACGAGATATCTGGGACGGAATCGTCTGACACGTTGCACGGCTTTTTCGAGGGTAGCCAGGTACCGTTCAGGGGTTATGATTTCAGGCAGCGGATAATTTACATTAAATCCTTTACCTTCGCCTTCGCCCTTTTCATCACTGAACCCGCTGAAATACGGATAAGCGAATTTCGGATGACCGTGAATTGAAATCGTCAGCACATCAGCCCGATTGTAGAAAATATCCTGCTGACCATTACCGTGGTGGTAATCGACATCAAGCATGGCGACTTTTCCGAAACGACTTAATACCTGGGCAGCAACGGCGGCCGAATTAAAGTAGCAGAACCCTCCGAAGGAGTCAATCTCAGCATGATGGCCCGGCGGCCTGACGAGAGCATACGCAAGACGGTACCCGAAGAGTAACTCACGGGCGGCGGTTATTGCACTGTCGACGGTTCGTTTGGCAGCGAGGTAGACATTACCCGTCAGGGGGGTAAAGGTATCAATGCAGTAATACCCGGCACGAATCGGCAAGTCAAGGGGAGGTTTCGTCCTGTTTCGAATGGGGAACACATACGGATAGACCGCCGTGCCCTCATCAAGTTTCGAGCAGACTTCCCGAATGTAATCGACGAAACCGTTATCGTGAACCGCTTTGATATTACTTTCGGAATACCTCCGTACCGGAATTCTCAGAAACAGGTCAGTTTTATTCGCTTCATCGAGAATGGCATCAATACGCACCGGTGTTTCTACATAGCCGCGTTCTTCGATATGATGAATTCCGTGACGCTCATTGACCACAAGACGAATCTTTCTATCCTCCGGGATTTTCCGGTCAACAGGGAGAGAAGGCTTTTTACCATACTTCGGTTTTCTCAGACGGACCGGGTCATCTTTAACAGAATCGATAACCATTTCGA
>CAYSQK010000012.1:0-17423 GCA_964433075.1 uncultured Dehalococcoidales bacterium | reverse complement strand
TTCGGTTTTCTCAGACGGACCGGGTCATCTTTAACAGAATCGATAACCATTTCGACGTACTCTTTCGAGACGACGTGTTTATATTTTCTCTCAAGAATTGCCCTGATAATGGCTTTCGCCTGACCATTGGCAAGTTCAATTTCCTGTCCGAGGTCGTCGAAGACCAGATAGGGAGGATTATCCATCCCCGGCGCTACCGGCGTTTCGTAGGCAGTATTGATTATCGGCCTCGCTCCATACCTTTCATAGAATTTTAGCCGGGAGGCGTTTATTTTCCGAACGGCCGGGTCACGGCTCAATTCGGGTGTATCCGGCAGGCATTCATAGAAAAGACCGGTTGTCTCAAGGTCGAGCGCTTCCTCACGGACCCGTTCGTACAAGGCTCCGCCGATTCCGCCGCCGGTCATCTGTTTTGCGGCAGAGAGGTAATCGAGATAGCAAAAATTCAGCGACGGGGCATGGAATAACAGGGCAAAGCCGTCGATTTTTCCTCTGGATCTCTCAGCAACGAAGAGGATGGCACGGAATTGATATTTCAAAGGGTTACGAAGCTGGTCAGGAAGTTTTTCAATATCTCTTGCCGAGAGCAGCGGGAACTGCTCACGAAGGATTTCCATAACCTCGGCCATGGCATCCTGGTTAGCCGGAGTGATATCATCATAAACTCGCCTTATTCTGAACATCCGGCGTCTCCGTTTTCCCCAAACTTCTTACGAAACAGCACTTTATCATCACCCGGCGCATAAAATTCAGGTACGACGGCGATAACCGAGTATGCCATCGATTCATAAAATTTCCGGGTCCGCTCGTACGACGGCTGGCCTGAAGTCTCAATCAAAATCATCCTCGCCCCGGTTTTCACGATTTCCTTTTCGGCATGACTGAGCAGCGCACGCCCGATACCCTTTCGCTGCATCGACGAATCAACGGCCAGCCAGTAGACATCCCAGGTGCCCTGCGTCATGGGAGTCGGTCCATAGCAGATAAAGCCAGTCACGGTTTGTTTATCTTCCGCAACCTCAGTAAAGTACCCCGACGGCAGCCAACCATCCCTCAGGGAAATATCAGCCAATTCGGCGGCTACTGCCGCTTCTTCAGCGGTAAACTCAGGGGTGTTTTTTAACAGACGGGCAACCGCTTCACGGTCTTTCGTTACCATGGGACGAACAATAATGTTCATATCCCTGCCTCCAGTGCCAGTTTAACAATCTTTTCGATAAATTCAGTATAATTTATTCCGGCAGTTTTTGCCTGCAGGGCGGCACCGGAATCCGGCGAAATATCAGGATTCGGGTTCACTTCAAGGACATAGATGGTACCGGCAGCATCCATACGCATATCAACCCTTGCATATCCCTGACAGCCGGCGATTGAAAAAGACTTTTCAACGGTATTTTTTATCCCGGCACGCTCGGTTTCGGTTATCATAGGAGGGCAGACTGGAGTAGTCCCTTTATACTCAAGACTGTCTTTGTCCCATTTTCCGGCGTAGGTAAGAATTTTCGGCATATCTTCAGGCAATTCGAAGACAATCTCGGAGATTTCAACCATCGAGGGTATTCTGTTACCGAGAACAGTGGCGTTAAACTCACGTCCTTCAACATATTCTTCGACCATGACTTCCGGATAGCCGAATGTTTCAATCATATCGGTGACCTGTTTTTTCAGGCCTGCCTTATTGATGACAACGCTTTCACGGGTTATCCCGTGCGAAGCATCCTCGCTTTCAGGTTTAACGATACACGGGAAGCCGAGTCTGAAGTTTTCGAACGTATGCAGATTCACAAGTTGCGAATCAGGAACCTTTATACCGCCTTTTGAAAGGATTTTTTTCAAGTTTGTCTTTTTCAAAGCGACAGTCAAGGCGGAGGAAGGACACCCGGTAAAAGGTATACGAAGGTTCTCACACACGGCAGCAACAGCCGGTTCAGATTCGGGAGAACCACCGAACCCTTCAAAGAGATTGAAAATAAGGTCGGTATCGAGCATTTCAAGTTTTTGCCGAACGCCGCTCAACGGCGGTTGAAGACCAACTCGCTGCGTCTGATGACCAAGTTCAGTCAAAGAATCAGTTACCGCCGCCACCTCAACGAGAACACCTTCGACGGCGGCCTGTTCACCGGCGGCGGTATACCGGGATATTTCGGGTTCGTTATAAAGAACGGTTACGCGCATGCCAGCCGGGGGTACCTTTCCAGCGCTGCATTAAACACAGACCGGATGACATTTTCATGTGTCCAACCCAGCTTCAGTGCCATAATAATCAGATCACTGTACGTCCCCAGTCCGGGTAACGGATTAATTTCAATAAATTACGGTGTTCCCTGAGCGTCTATCCGGAAATCAACCCTCTAAAAATCACGGCAGCCAAGGGTATGATAGGCTTTCAGGCTGTCCTCACGCAGGCATTCGAGGGTTTTCTGGCCCAGTTCAGCCGGACATTCATAATCGACAAGCACCTGCCAGTCTCTTTTCACTTCGAGCGAGTAAACGAAATGTTTCGTCGCTTTCCGAGGAAGCACTCTCATCACCCCGACTATTTCAGGATTTTTATTGCCGATAATGCCGACAGTCACTTCATCACCATCGATGAATTCTTCACAAAGAACCGGCTGACGGTAGTCGCGAAGCTGAGAACACACTTCTTTACGGGCTTCCTCTCCGTTATGTACGAGAGCAGTGGCATGAACGCCTTTACTGGAGCCTTCGAACGCCGGTTTAACAATGGAGGGATACTTCAAAACTGTCCAAGGTATTTTGTCTATCGTGTCGGTGCCGGCAACAAGCACCCAGTCCGGCGTCCTTACCCCTTCGAGCTTCACCAGCTTCTTGGTCAATGGTTTATCCAGACAAACCGCCAGCGTCAGTGGGTCAGAACCGGTATAGGGTATATCGAGCATCTCGAGGACGGAGGGTACCTGAGCCTCACGGCTCCGGTACGTTCCCCGTCCTTCAGCAATGTTAAAAACGATATCGATATTGCTCCCGGCGGTCATTCCGTCGAGAAACTGCTTTCCGCCGCCGAGCATGGTTACCTGATGCCCGCCGTTTTCCAGCGACGCTTTAATAATTTCAACGGTTTCAACCGAATCATACTCTTCAAGAGCGTCAGTTACCAGGTTGTTTTCGGCAGGAACAGCATCCTTAAGGTCACAAGCTAACCCTATGTTCATCCACCACTCCTTGCCGTTTTGCGACCCTGACAGGAACCTTTTCCTTCTCCACTCCTTCAAGAGGAAGCTGAACAGCGTTTCGTTTACTACCACCCTGTTTCGGATTACGATACCGATACAGGTTTCCTTCGTAGTTTCTGAGAAGGAGCGATTCCTTGTTCTTCTTCAGCAGGTAATCCGGCTGAAGAGGTACCTTACCTCCACCGTCAGGCAGGTCTATAACAAAGGTTGGAACAGCAAGGCCGGACGTATGCCCGCGCATACCTTCAATGATTTTCAATCCCGTATCAACCGGAGTCCTCAAATGTTCGGTTCCCTGAACTTCATCACACTGGTACAGATAGTAAGGTCTGACTTTAATTTTCAGAAGTCCCTGACAGAGTTTTGTCATTGTCTCAACATTATCGTTGACACCTTTCAAGAGCACCGACTGGTTATTGACCGGAACACCGCTCCGGACGAGTTTATCACAGGCGGCAGCAGATTCCGGTGTAATTTCACGGTAGTGATTGAAGTGCGTGTTCAACCATATGGGGCCGTATTCGGAAAGCATGGAACACAGCTCATCATCAATACGCTGGGGCAGAACAACCGGGTACCGGCTGCCGATACGGATGATTTCGACGTGATTTATGCTTCTGAGGCGTGAAATAACTTTTTCCAGCGCCTGGGTAGAAAGAGTAAGGGGATCTCCGCCGGACAGGACGATATCTCTTATTTCCGTATGGTGACGGATGTAATCAATCATTGCGTCTATCTGTTCGCCGGTTCTTACCCACACACCATGCCGCCATTCGCGTTTCCGTGTGCAGTGACGGCACAACATAGGGCAGATATCAGTCAATACCATGAGTACCCTGTCCGGATACCGGTGCACCAGTCCCGGAACAGCCGAATCCTTGCCTTCTGCGAGAGGGTCTTCCATGCCGATATCGGAAAGTGCAATCTCTTCGAACACAGGTACTGCCTGTTTACGAACGGGGTCTTCAGGATTATCAGGGTCAATAAGCGACATGTAATACGGAGTAATTGCACACGGATATCTCATGGTGACAAGATTCAGTCTGGTAATTTCATCCTGGCTGAGATGTAAAATCTGAGCGATTTCTTCAACCCTGGTGATGCGGTTCCGGAATTGCCATTTCCAGTCTTTCCAGAGTTGTTCAGGAACATTGTGAGGCAGTTTTGCGAGGTCTGTGGAAAAGCAGACATGTGAAGATTGTAACGCGGTGGTACCCGGAGGTTCATCCTCTTCACTGTGAGTAGTATTGTCAAGACTCACGGCACTCGTTTCTTTCATCTTGTGTAACTCTTTCCCCCTAATTTTTTGTATTTTTATTTTTTGTGATACTTTTGAATGATAACCGGTACTCTCCGGTCAGCAGCGTAACCTTTTCCATCCCTGTCGATATACCCTTCAAATAACACTAACTCAGGATGATTCTCAATATCCGATAACGACGCTATAAGCAGATGCCTGTTCAGGGCTTCTCTGCCGTCAAATATCGTATAGCGTCTGACCGACTTTTCGCCTGCATACCCTTCGAATTCAACGCATCGTAACGCCTTCAGATAATCCTGTGTAAGAAGAAATCTTTTCTGCATGTAACTTTGCAGGGGACCAGGCAATCTCCTTACCATACTGTGATGAAGCAAAGATACATGCATACTCACTTATTTCTCTCTTCCCGGACTACCTGTCCGGCATTCATGAATAACGTTTGTTAAAAGAGACCATACTTCTATTCAGTTTTTTTGATATCAGGGTGTTTCCATGCCATGTGTTTTTCAAGACCGGCTTTACTGTCTGCCACAAAGGTGCATCCTTCAATCGGACATTTTAGAACTACCGGTTCCACCGAAGGTTTCTTCTTGAAAAATCCCATAGTATGTACCCCCTACGATTTATTTACCTGACGCGGTTGCGCTTAATCTGCTTTCGGTTTCTTCATCCACCTGCAGATACACGGTATAACCGCACTGAAGGCACCAGCCTGTTCTTTCGTAATGTTTTTTCTCGAAATTGTAAGACGTATTCCTTTCAAAAAATACGTTCCCCTTACACTTCGGGCAGCTCATGTTTCCAGATCCGTTTCTCACCTGTTGTTTTCCACCTTGTACATTAAATATTTTATTCCAGAATTGATCACACTGCATCCACACCGTAACCAGATTCCGTAATAATCCCAATTAAATACCGTCTGATTTCAGACGGTATTGCGACGTTGACAATTTACATGATATTCAAGTAATATAATTCAAGTATTTTGATTTCAGTAATCCATTACTAGAAGTATATTTCAGGTTATTTAACAGGATTATACATCCAATTCTATATTTGTCAATATATTTTTTTCATTATTTTCGTTCAGTATTTATAAAGATTTTATAAAGGTTTACAGGAGACAGTGTATGGCCGACTGGGCGTTTCTCACCAATCACGCTTTAGTGCTTGCTTCGATTGCGAAAAAGCGAGACCAGACCGCGAGAGAAATCGGTGATGACGTTGGCGTGACAGAGCGCACTGCTCATAAAATCATCCTTGACCTTGAGAGTGAAGGGTATATTACCAAGACAAAGGTAGGCGTAAAAAACAGGTACCGAATACACCCGAACCTTCCCATCAAGTCCTCTGACGGCGCCATCGGTGAATTACTCGAAGTCATGGGATGGAAGCGTCGAAAGAAACCACAATAACCACATACTGACGAGACACGCTCAACGACACATATCGCCACGCTTCCTTTCCGGCTTGATGTCACTATCATGCGCATACCAAAACTATTTCAACCCAAAGAAGTTCTTTCCGAAGAAGAACTGACAAAAGGCCTTCGCTGGATGACACTCGAAGGCACCGCAACCATGGGATTTTTCAATATCACCGGCAGCGGTGTTCTGGTAGCATTCGCTCTGGCGCTCGGCGCCAATAACTTCCACATCGGGGTACTTGCCGCCATTCCGTTTATCATGCAGATTGTCCAGATCCCGGCAGTCTGGCTCGTCGAAAAACTCAGGATGAGAAAGCTGATTGTCATTTTGAGCTGGTTCCCCTCCCAGTTATTCTGGTACCCGATTGCCTGTATCCCGCTGTTCATGGATATACCGGGAAACACCGCCGTTGTCATGCTGCTGACATTTGTTGCCATCCGAGGAATTCTCTCTGCAATCTGCAGCGCCGCTTTTGCCGGATGGCAGCGCGATCTTGTTCCGCAGCAAATTCTCGGCAGGTATTACGCAAAACGTCAATCATACGCCGTAGCGTCCGGAATGATATTCAGCTTCGCAGCCGCTTTTTTCATCGACCACTATCTGGCAATACATCCAGGAGAGAGCGGGATATTCGGATATACGTGGGTAATACTCGTTGCCATCACACTTCTCGGCATGTCCGGGGCAACCTTCATGCTGTTTATTCCCGAACCGCTCATGCCGCCATTACCTGAGAAACGTCCTTCCTTATTCAAACTGGTTACCGCCCCATTACAGGATACCAATTTCAAACGACTGGTCATATTTCTTTTCATGTGGAGTTTCGCTTCCAATCTGGCAATACCATTCTTTTCGGTTCACATGCTGCAAAGACTCGGCCTCTCCGTTACCTGGGTTATCGGCCTCAGTATTCTCAGTCAAATATTCAGTATCATTTTTCTGCGTGTCTGGGGGCAGTTTGCCGACCGGTTCAGTAACAAATCCGTCCTTTCGGTGGGTATTTCTCTCTACCTTCTCGTCATTCTCGCCTGGATATTCACGGCAATGCCGGGCACCTATTTCCTGACATTTCCGCTCCTCGTTGTTATTCACATCTTTACCGGTATCGCCGGCGCTGCGGTGTCGTTTACCACCGGTACCATCAGTCTGAAGCTGTCACCGAAGGGTGAAGCGACATCATACATGGCAGCTGCCTCTCTGGCGATTAACCTCGGGTCAGGAATCGCCCCGTTGATCGCCGGCGCACTGGCTACCTTTTTCAGTACCCGAGAATTGAATCTGATTCTCAACTGGTCGAGTCTGTCCAGCACTGTCGAATTCACAGCAATCAATATTGCAGACAGGGATTT
Source organism: uncultured Dehalococcoidales bacterium (assembly GCA_964433075.1). GTDB lineage: Bacteria > Chloroflexota > Dehalococcoidia > Dehalococcoidales > UBA2162 > MGML01. Next base: position 10,192 of record CAYSQK010000012.1, on the reverse strand, counting down.
CCTTTTCGGAATTGCTTTCCTGCTCGGTTTGTTCACTCTCGGCCTTCTGGCAGTTATCAAAGAAGAAGGCGAATCAGGACGCGAGGTTATCCTCGAACACCTGATATCACCGGCGCGTGATTTTCCCCGTCCGGTTACCGCGACACCCGGACAATCGTTTTTGAGTAATTTTTCTCTGAGCCTTTTACGGAGAATCCCGCTGCCCGGTCTCGATATTGCTTTCGGAGTGACGGTATATCAGATTGCAGAAACGGCAAGGGCAACTGCCAGCGCTGCCATCAGAGGACAGCGGGTAACGAAAAAACTGGCTGATGACATTCGTCTATCAATTCTCCACATGGGTAAGTCCCGACAGCACCTGGATGAAAATGAAGGGGCAGTCATTCAGCATACCGTCCGGGGAGCGATGCTTGTTGCCGATGAAAAGTCGGTCAACCTTGAAAGTTTAATTGATAACGTTCTCAAAGGCGTTATCACCGCTTCTAATCAGTCAGATATAACGAACCGGGAATCCCTCGTCAGGGCAAGTTACGGTATTGTCCAGGGGGCTGTTGAAGCAGGTATCGATGTTTCGGATGCGGTGAAAGCTGCAGTGGCTTCTATTAAAAGTTCCACAAAAGCGCTCGGCCTTTCCGAAGACGATGCCGTATCAGCAATTGCCGAAGGGGTCTTGATGGCCGCTCAAAAATTCGGTCCGGATGTTCTGGCTGAAGTGTCAGAAGCAGTACCTTTCCGTACTGCCGGCAACAAACCTGAAGACTAATCAGGAACAGTGAACCGTTGTTTCAACGTACTCTCTGGTATATACTGGTAACTGTTATCAAAACGAACGAAGGGATACAGGACAATGAGCCTCGGATGCGGACTTATCGGACTTCCTTATTCCGGTAAAACAACCATTTTCAACGCCATCACCGCTGCCGGTGTTTCCAGCTTCGACGGCTCCGAAATGAACCGCGCCGTTGTCTCAATGCCAGACCGGAGAATCGAACGTCTCGTTGAAATGTACCACCCCCGGAAAACAATACCGGCAACACTGGAAGTCGTCGACATCCCCGGGATAAAACAAAAAAGCGACCGCAGTTCGCGTTTACTCGGCCATATTAAAGATGTCGATGCCCTTCTCCATGTTGTCAGGTGCTTCGACGACCCTTCGGTTTTATTCGAGTACGATACCATTGATCCTGCACGGGATGTCGAAACAGTCGACATCGAACTTATGGTTGCCGACAGCACGACGCTTGAGAACAAAATAGTCCGTCTGGAAAAGAAGGTACGGGCCGGCGACAAGGATGCTATCCGTGAAGCGGCAGACTGTGAAAAAGTTCGCAACGCCATTCAGGAAGGAATACCCGCAAGAAAACAGGGACTGACAGAGAAAGAAATCGCCAGTATCTGGGAATGCAACCTCGTTTCGATAAAACCCATCCTCTATATAGCCAACATCAAATCAGTGGAAGAAGCCGATAACCAGTATGTAAAAACATTGCAGACGATTGCTGCCGAGGAAGGCGCCGAGGTCGTCACAGTATGCGGGAAAGATGAAGCCGATATCAGTCAACTCGACCAATCCGACCGGGAAGAGTTTTTAAAGGAACTCGGACTCAAGGAGTCGTCTCTCGAACGGTTGCTCGGGGCGGCATTCAAACGGCTCGGACTCATTAATTTCTTTACTGTTGGAGAAGATGAAGTACGCGCCTGGACGTGCAAAAAGGACGACAAGGCACCAGTCGCCGCCGGTAAAATCCACACCGACATGGAAAAAGGATTTATCCGCATGGAGGTCTTCACCTACGATGACCTCATGGAATTCGGGAGTGAAGCGGCAATCGCCAAAGCCGGCCGTCAGCGACTTGAAGGCCGGGAATACACCGTTCAGGACGGAGACATCGTCATGGTGCGGTTTAACGCCTCGAAATAAACCTTCACCGCATTATCATATAACACACCTGTTTCTTTGCTGTAATACCGGCAATCATCCAGCCGTTTTTTGATACGAACCTCGTTGCATAGTTTACCAAAAAGCGTTACACTTCATACACTGGCAAACCAATGATTCATATTATCTATCACAAGGTAACAATTCGTCATCATGAGGCAGGCAGATAACAGATGCTGAATCCGTTCATTGACCCCATCTACCGGTTATCGCCTCTCCTGGCGCTCTTTATCAGTTTTGTCCTGATGGTCGTCGTCATCTCAAAAGGAGACCGGAGCACAGGCAAATGGATTTTTACCGGCATCCTGTTAAGCGTCGGTTTCTGGGGTTTCCTCATCTTCGGCTACCGGACCAGACTAACCCCGGACGATGCGATTATCTGGGCGCGGCTTACTTCCATACCGGCAATCGCTACATTCGTCTTTTACTATCACTTCACCGTCAACTACACAGGACAACGAAAGCAACGATGGCCGGTCGCATTCGCCTACCTCACACTGGCAGGTATCATTATTCTCGCTCCGACAGGCCTCATCATCGAGGGCATCCGAACGACTGATTACGGATATGCAATGAATCGCGGTCCATGGTACCTGCCTGTATCACTGTTGACATTTCCGCTTCTTGCCGGAGCCATATATAACCTGGCAGCTTCCTACCGGAAATCAAAATCATACATCGAACGAAACAGGCTCCTTTACCTGCTCGCGGCAATCATCTTTCCGGTACTGGCGTCACTGCTCGATACGGTAACAACGCTTCCACGAATGCTTGTCTGGGGTCAGGTTTCTTTCGTTCTCGTCTGCTGCTATGCCATATTCAGGTATCACCTTCTCGATATTCGTGTTGTCTTCAGACGGGGACTCGCTTACATACCGGTCAGCGCAATCGTCGCATTACCGTACGTCGTCATTATCATTTCTCTCAGTCACATGGCGACGCTGAATGTCGAAACAATATGGTATTCGGGAATAATCATTTTTATTCTCTCCATGGCACTTCACCCGGTCATGCACTGGGCACAAACTATTGTTGACCGGGTTTTCTTCAGAGAACGGTTTACCTGTCTTTCTTCTCTCGAACGTCTCATCAATGAAACCCAGAGCATTCTCGATATCGATAATCTCTGTGAAACATTCCTCAGGTCCCTTACCGGCAGTATGGGCATTGAAACCGGTTGTATCATGATAAAAACAGGCGATAACAGCCATTACGAAATACAACACTGCCTTGATTCCCGTGACGTCACCGGGATGAGGTTATCCTGTACCAGCCAACTCGTTGAATGGTTTCTCACCCAGCGGGAAGCTCTCCCGCTGCTCGATAAAATGTCAGAGCCCTTACTGAACAGTTTGTCAGTGCCGGAAAAGGAGTTCATCGGCAGTCTCAAGGCCGTCATTCTTTTCCCTTTATTTCTGCGCGGTACAGAACTTGTCGGAATTCTGGCTCTCGGCAAAAAAAAGAACAGGCGCAGTTACTCCATCGAAGACCGGCAACTAATCAATACCGCTCTCCATCAAATGGTTATATCACTTGAAAACGCCCGTCTCTTTACATCCGAGAAGAAAATACGGCAGGAACTCGAACATATCAACCATCAGAAAACAGACTATCTCCATTCTATCGCCCATGAATTCAAGACGCCCCTGACGGCAATTCTGTCATCGACGGAACTCATGGATGAAGGTGTTTCCGATACGGCAATGAAAACAAGACTTTTGACCAATATCCGACGAAGTGCTCAGGTCATGAACCGAAGGATAACGGATATTCTCGATATCGCACGAGACACTATCGGAGTACCAGACTTAAAAACATCACCGCTCGAACTGAAATCGATACTCATCGATTCAGCAGCCCAGGTTCTCGTGTTTTTCGAAAACAAGAATCAAAAACTCAATATAGATATTCATGAAACCACACCGGCAGTGGAGGCTGATAAGGAAAAGATACAACAGGTATTGTTCAATCTTCTCATCAATGCCGGTAATCGTTCTCCGAAAGGCAGCGTTATTTCACTACGGGTTTTCCCTGATAACGGAGAAGTACAGTTCACAATACAGGACACGGCGCCCCAACTATCCGATGATGACATGAAAAGAGTATTCGACGTTGATTTCCGATTCTCCGATAATGCCTCTACCGATGAATCAACCAAAAGCAGCCTCGGACTGGTGATATCGAAAAAAATCATCGAACTCCATCACGGCACTATCAAAGCGGAGCCTCACCCCGACGGAGGTAACGTATTTACTTTTACCCTGCCTGTCTCGCACGCCCATACCTCCTGATATCGACAGCAGAGCTATACCCTGACATCACGACTGGAATACACCATCCAGATTGATATATACTCCTTATATTATTCATTGGAGGCTGCACATGGATGTCTGGGAAGCGATCGTCAGCAGAAGGACCGTTCGGTCTTTCACAAAAGAGGTACCAAACGACCTCCTGAAAAAACTCATCTGGGCCGGAACAAGAGCCCCTTCAGCCAGTAATTCTCAACCATGGGAATTCATCATCCTCGATAACCGCACCACAATCACTACCATTGCCGAAATGAAGGGCAAAATGGAAGGGATGCGGGGTGGAAAACGCAGAATCGCCATCGAGATGAACCTGTACAACAACTCAAGCGTTGTTGCCATATGCAACCACAAAGGAATATTCGGTCCGGCAGGAGCATGGATGGCAGCAGAAAACATCGCACTCGCGGCTCGGGGTGAAGGAATCGGCTGCGTCATGTCCGTTTTCGGCGGCGAATACAAGCAGGAAGTCGAAAAGCTTATTGGTTTACCCGAGACACATGAACTGGCAACCGTTATGTGCCTCGGATACCCTGAATCATGGCCTGAAAAAAGAACCGTAGGCGAAGACCGTCCTGAGGGTAGCTGGCTGCACCGTAACACATTCGGCAATCCCGCCTGAGAGAGGTATCCCAACTTTTCTATTAAAGGGAAATAATATACAACAAGCAAAGAGGAGTTTTATGGACAACAACCCCGAACGCTATTATGCGGAACAAGACAAGCTGAAAGCAGCAATAGAAAAAAAACACGGGAAAACAGTAGAGCAACTTTATGACGAGAGAGAAAAGAGAACAAACGATGCCATCAATCTCGAAGTACCGGACAGAATACCGCTTTCGCTCAACGCTGATCCCTGTCAGTTTACCGATGTCAAGCAATCAGCTGCATACTACGACCCGGTTGCTTACAAAAATGCAACGAGGTATATCACCGTAGAATTCGAGCCCGACCTCTGTAACGCCGGTCTCCCAAACTCCGGTGCAGCCTGGGAAGCACTGGGTGTCACCAACAGACTCTGGCCGGGGGGCAATCTGCCCGAGGACTATGAGTACCAGTATCTCGAGAAGGAATTTCTCAAGGCAGATGAATACGACATGTTCTTCAATGACCCGACCGATTTCATGATACGCCGGTTTTTCCCGAGGATGTATACCGCTCTGGAACCGCTGGCAAACCTGCCTCCCCTGGGACTGACCATGAGCGGATTCGAAGGGCTCACATCAATGCTCGTCTCCCCCGAATTCATGAAAGCAGCGAAAGCAATCGAAACTGCCGGACTTGAAATCAGGAAATTCCGTGAAACAATCGGCGACAGTTACGGTGACCTGTCGTACCTTGGATTCCCGCCATTCTTCGGGCTGCTCGGCGCCAGCGGTATCGGAGGAGCTCCCTTCGACAGCGTTTCAAGCTTCCTGAGAGGCATGCAGGGGTCAATGATGGACATGTTCCGAAGACCGGAAAAACTGCTGAAACTGTGCGACTACATCCTCGATACCAGAATCGCCCAGGCAAAAGCTCCCGGACTGGACAGCCACGGGAACCGGATTCGAGTCGGTATGCCGCTGTGGCGGGGCGATAAATCGTTTATGTCGAAACAGCAATTCGAACGATTCTACTGGCCGGGATTGAAGAGAGCCCTCCAGGCAGTTATCGACCTTGGATGCATCCCTATCCCGTTCTTCGAAGCTGAGTTCGGCGAACGTCTCGAACGTCTGCTTGAATTACCGAAGGGAAAAGTAGTCGTTTCAATCGAGTACGTCGACCTGAAAAATGCCCGTGAAATACTGAAAGACCACCACTGCCTGTTTGTCAGAGGCCCATTCTCATTACAGAAGGCCTCCTGCCGGGAAGTCGTCGATTGCTACAAAGACATGTTCGACCGATACGGCAAAGGCGGAGGGATTATCTTCAATATCCGAATCCCCGATACGGCAACAGTCGAAGAGACCCGAGGCATGCTCGACGAAATCAGAGACTATATACGGTACTAATTAATCAATTTCCCTGACATCAATATAGTCACGGAGTTTAACACTTCCGTGACTATATTTTTTTCTTTTTCCACCTGCCGGTTCTGAAATAGACAACGAAAACAATCGCCCGAATGACGTTACCGGTTACCATCGCCCAGCGAACACCGTATACATCAAGATTCGTATGATTCGGTAATATCCAGGCAAGAGGTACCATCACCCCGACCATAGTCAAGACTGTCGTCCAGGCAGGAAAGACGGTTTCACCAACGCCGTTAAGACACTGCATGAGTACCTGAACGAGGCCGAATACCATATAGGTTACGAGAGTGATTCTGAGAAAATTCGAGGTAATGGTAACCAGTTCCGGTTCGGAGTTAAAAAGCCGAACGATATTCGGAGCAAAGAAGAAAATACCTACCGAAGCCACGGCCATGAAAGCGGTAAAAAGGCCGACTGCCATCCAGGCGGTTCGTTCGGCACGCTCCGGTTTTCCGGCACCGAGATTTTGACCGGCGAGAACACCGGCGGACTGACCGAGAGACATCGCCGGCATTTGGATAAACCGGTCAAGCCTTTCCATCAGTGCTTGTGCTGCCACCGCCGACGTACCGAACGGAACAACGAAGAATGTCATGACCAGGTTAGCCGAGGTTCTCCCCATACCGTTAATCATCGCCGGAGTACCGATTTTTACAATACGCCACAAAATATCGCCATCGAACCGGAAATTCCGGAAGGTCAATTTCAGCCTCGTTTTTCCGGTATAGAGCATCCATAAGCCAAGAGCTCCGGCAATTCCCTGTGAAATTACCCCGGTCAAAGCAGCACCTTCCACGCCCATATCCGGGAAAATCCACCAGCCGAACACAAGAAACGGGCAGAGAATGATATGAAATATCCTCGAACCGACTCCGAAATACATCGGAGCAATCGCATCACCGGAGGATTGCATTATCGATTGAGACATCATCTGCAGCGAGAGGGTTATCATACCGACAAGCTGAATTCTCATGTAGTTCGCGCCTTCTGTTACGACATCCGGCGCGACACCAAAGAGAATCATTATCGGTCTGGCGAGGGTTATCCCGATAATAGCGACAGCAATTGAGAAAATAACCGATATTACAAAGGTTTGCTGACCGACTTGGTTAGCGCCTTCATAATCGCCGGCCCCGATACACCGCGCAATCAGCGCCCTCGTTCCCATCTGCAGTCCCATCCGGGCGGTGTTCATCAAGAGAACCACCATTCCGGAAATCCCGACACCGGCCACAGCAGCAGCCCCGAGTTTTCCAACCCATATCATATCGATAGTGGGACCGAGGGTCGTGACGAGATGGGTTATCATAATCGGCCATGACAGTCCCCAGAGACTGTTTACCAGGCTTCCCTGCGTCCAGTCACGGGTTATTCGATCATCACGTTTCTCTTCACTGCCTGAATTCGAATCTCCGTCCAATGTTTTCCGCAGCTTCTTTCTTTCGGTACCGGTCAGGCACACATGCTACCGGAAACCGTAAATATTTCCTCAATTGAAAACAGAGTTTGTTTCCTCATGCGGGGCTACTTTCAAAAATAAATCGACCTACGCCTGGAGGATTCAGGAATTCCCATTTACCCTTCACCCCGAACGTATTAGCCGTCGTTTCGATGTGGAGCATGGCGATCCCACAGCACAACCGCTTCGACATGACCGATTCACGTTGCAGTTTTTTGTCATTGACCGCCACGGTAATCGACTGTTCTTCGATGAGAAACTGCCACGGCTGCCGGTTGACGGCAGACGGTGCAAGCCGGGCAGCTTCGAGCGAGGCATGAATCCATTGCGGCCAGTCGCTATTCACTTTTCCGATAACCAGTTCGGACAAATTCTTCCGCCGGCTCATAAGCCCGAATCCGGTTAGAAATTTCTCCTCGAAACTGCGTTTTTCGGCAGCATGGCCGAAGGGCAGAATTGCATAAATCTTTTCGTATTTTTCCAGAGGAACCAGACTATCGACGATTTCCCGTCTGAACAAACCGCCAACCCAGCATGTATTCAGGCCAGAGGCTTCGGCTTCAAGGACGATACCTTCACCGGTATACCCAACTTTTTCCTCAACAGCTTTGTATCGGGTATTCCCGATAAAAGCGATGAATGCTTTCGCACCCCTGATAGTCCCGTACGAACCGATGATACCCTTATACAAATCATCAGGGCTTTCTCTCACCAGTACCGAGCGCACTCCTTCAAAGGGAGCGAATTCGCGGCATACGTTCTCCATGCGTTCGAGTTCTTTTCGTTTCGGCAATTTCTCATCGAACCGCCGCCTCGATTTCCGGGTTTCAATTACGTTGTACCACCGCGATGCAGGTATATCCATGTTATTCACTCGCCCACCATGATTTATTCCCGAATAAAGGCTATAGATACGTCCCGAGGCAACGCCATGCCAGCTTCTGCTTCGATGGCTTTCAGAATACCGGTCGGTATCGGACAGGTACAGTGAGCTAAAATATTACCGGCATGTTCGGTAACAACCGTCTGTCCGTATTTTTTCAAAGCATCTCTAAGGTTAATGTCAGCTATTTTTTCACCTAACTGGACCACCATCGGGCACTTGCTCTCAAGGGTTACCGTATAATTCATGCGGTCTTTCTTCGAGACGCAAACGGTGCATTCCATCCCGCATACACCGGGATTTATCAGTACTTTCGTCATGTATCCTCCACACTTTTCAGCGGTTTATCAATAGACAGGCCAATATCGCCCGTTTAACGAGTGTTTTCGCAATCTGCACTTTATACGTAGTGTCGGGGAGCGGACAGGCGGCTTGTACGGCGGTCTCACCGGCATGGGCAGCAGTTTCTTCCGTCAGAATCTTTCCTGCGAGATATCGTTCGGCTTCATATGCCCGGTACGGCGTGTTATATACCGCATTAAGGCAAATCCTTGCAGAGGTAATGACATCTCCGTTCATCTCAAGACACGCAGCGCAATTGACCACCGGAAAATCGATTGATTTTCTCAAGGCAAACTTCGTAAAACTGCTCCGCGTTTCCGGTTTCACCGAAGGCAAACATATACCGGTAATGATTTCGTTTTCGAGTACCGTGCTGCCGTTCTTCTTCACAGTAAAGAAATCCTCAGCCCGTATCTGCCTTCGATTGGTAATTATAACCGCGTTAAAAACAATCAGAGCCGGGGCAATGTCCGATGAATTCACCGCCAGGCACCCGCAATTAAAACACCGCCGGGCTTCATCGATGACCTGTTCCCTCAGGAATGTCGTTGTTTCTTCCGCGTCTATATTCTTCAATCTTTGAACCGCATCTGTTTCATTTGAGGGGTTTCTTTCCTTACTGCGCAGATACTCTTTGTCGAAGGTCATCAGGTGTCGTAGAGTTGTTTTTAAGTCAGGTTGAATCTGCTCTCCGAGGAATCGGGTAATCTGCCCGGCACTTTTCCGTCCGGCAGCAATCGCTCGTATGACCGTCGAGGGTCCGGTAAGGCAATCACCTCCCAGAAAATAATTCTCACGAATATACCCGTCATCACCGGCAGCAATAACGCCGTCGGCATTGGTAAATTCGGAGGGAAGGAACGACATGTCCGGGACTTCGCCGGTTGCTTTTATGACAAAATCATACTCTGATTTGAATACGGACCCTTCGACAGGTTCGGCGACGGGTCTGCCGCCCGAATCCGGTTTACCAAGTTTCATTTTCGTACAGGTCAGGACAATTTTCCCCTGACGTTCGGCAACAGCCACCGGCAGAGTCAGAAAGGTAAGGTGAACCCCCTCTTCTTCCGCTTTCTGAATTTCCTCTCCGACAGCAGGCATTTCCGCCCGGCTTCGCCGGTACATTATTTCAGGTTGAACTCCCATTCTCAGAAGCGTTCTGGACACATCCATGGCAACATTGCCGCCGCCGATAACGGCCGCTTTTTTTCCGGACGGAGCAGGAACAAGATTCCTGTTCCT
>CAYSQK010000011.1:3110-18010 GCA_964433075.1 uncultured Dehalococcoidales bacterium | reverse complement strand
ATTTTATATTACAGGAAGTCCTGTATTTTTTGTCAGTACTATTAATAAAAAGGGAGGAATTGGATGAGAGCGGCTTTTATTGTCGATACCAAAAAAATCGAAATCAGGGATGTACCGATGCCGACCTATACCGATGACGAAATGCTCGTCAAGGTAGAGGCGTGCGGCGTTTGTACCAGCGATATGGCATCGTTCCTGAATTCGTACAGCGAAGAGATGAAAAAGAGAATGCCGATGCCCAGACGGGTAGGCCATGAGCCTGCCGGTACCGTGGTGGAGGTGGGAAAGAACGTCAAGGATTTCAAGGTCGGTGACCGGGTTACCGGTATTTTTGGCGACGGCTGTTTTGCCGAGTATGTTGTCTGTGCTCCTAACGATAAAGCAATGCGCGGGCACGGCGTCATCGTCGGGAAAATCCCCGACGGCATACCCATCGAACATGCTATCGGCGAACCGATGATGTGTCTTACCTCTATTGCCCGTACGATACAGCCTGAATTCGGCGATACTATCTTCCAAGCCGGAGCCGGATTTATGGGTCTGGGCGTTATTGCCGCCGTTGCCAGTCCTCTGGTGAAAGAGTACATCGTTGCCGACCTTGAAGACTGGAGACTTGACCTTGCGAAAAAGATGGGCGCGACGATTACCCTGAATCCGAAGAAATGCGATGTCGTTGAAGAAGTGATGAAAATTACCGAAGGTAAGGGCGTCGACATCTCGATTGAAGTTGTCGGCCATCCACCGACGATGAAAATGGTCGGTGATGTTCTGAAAACCAACCGCGGCAAGATCATTGCTGTCGGCTGGCACCAGGCTCCCGATACCTATGAACTCCAGTCCTGGATTAAATCTCCCATTATTTACAGCCCGCAGGGTATCGGCATGTCGACCGATTTTCAGAGTGAACTGACCCGCGCTCTCTGGGCAATCAAGAAAGACATATTCCCGATGAAACAACTGGTCACTCACACATACACTCTCGACCAGATGAACGAAGCATTCAACGACAACCTCGGCAGGACGCCGGGTTACATCAAGGGCGTTGTCATGCCCTGGAAAAAGTAAATTTCGTAACAAAACGGGAGGAAAGAAGGACATATGAAAGCAGCAGTAAATAAAGAAGGCGGGCTTGAAGTTATCGATGTTCCGGAACCGCCGGAACCGGGCCCTGACCAGGTAAAAGTAAAAATTGCCTATTGCGGCATCTGCGGCAGTGAACTGCACAGTCTCGATCCCGAGTACACCTCGAGACCTCCTCAGTTCAAAGCTCCGCCGGGAGGAATGAAAGGCCCGAGAATCGGCGGTCATGAAGCTTCCGGTACCGTTGTGGCTGTCGGCAGTAACGTACAGGACATCAAAGTCGGCGACAGGGTGGCCATGAACTTCAGAACACCCTGCGGCAACTGTTACTATTGCCGTAACAAGATGGAGCATTTCTGCCAGCACGTGATTCCTGCAACAGGCTCATACGCAGAGTATGCGATGTATCACCCGAATGCCGTCTACAAGCTCCCTGACAATGTCAGCCTTGAAGTGGGTGCTCTCCTCGAACCGGTCACGGTTGCCGTTCATACCGTCGATATCGCCGGTGTGTATCCCGGCTGCACCATGCTGATAATGGGCGGCGGGCCTATCGGAATGCTCGTTCTGGAAGTCGCCAAGGCTGCCGGCGCCGCCAAGATTCTTCTCTCGGAGCCGGTCGAAAGCCGGAGAAAACTGGCTGAAAAACTCGGGGCGACCCTGACGGTCGACCCGATTCATGAGAACCTCGAAGAAGCTTCGATGAAGCTGACCGAAGGCAGAGGGTTCGATATTGTCGTCGATGCCAGCGGTAAACTTGCCGTTGCCAAACAGTGTATTCAACTTGCCGGACCGTGCGCAACCGTCGTCTGGGCGGCGATGTATCCGGTCGGTGTCGAAGTCGGTGTTCCGCCTTCGGAAATGTACGGCAAAGAACTCACCATCAAAGGTGTATTCATCTCCCCGTACTGTTTCCCGAGGTCCATCAATCTCCTGCCTGTCCTCGACCTCGAACCGTTGATATCCATCAGGCCGATTGAAGAGATTGACCAGGCATTCCGTGACCTGCTGGCAGGCAAGGGACTGAAGGTACTTATCAAACCGTAAACAGGTATTCCTCATCGATAATAAGGTAGTGAATTGCCGGGAGAAACCCTCCCGGCAATTTTTGAAATATTAGAATTCATTAGAATTATCGGTTAAATTTTGGTTCGTTTTATGATATGATAGTATCGCACGATAGGAGTGTAGCTCAGTTTGGTAGAGCAGCGGTCTCCAAAACCGCATGTCGAGGGTTCGAATCCTTCCACTCCTGCCACTTAAGCCGAGGTGGTGGAATCGGTAGACACGCTATCTTGAGGGGGTAGTGGGCGAAAGCCTGTGAGAGTTCAAATCTCTCCCTCGGCACCATTCTTTTCCGTTATTATCGAAGCCGGAGACGGGTAGTTCAGGATACCCGGGCAGAATGCCGAAGTGGTGGAATGGTAGACACGACAGTCTCAAAAACTGTTGGGGGGCGACTCCCATGTCGGTTCGAGTCCGACCTTCGGCACCACGAGACACCCTCCTGCGATTCGGTATTACCTGATATCAAGTCTGATTCTGTTCGGTGTATACGTTCTCAGCATTCGCCGGTGCATCGAATAAACCCATTGAAAATTGCAGATAACAGAACGTAAGACAGGTGAGAATGATGACTGACACAACGCAAACCAGTATTGTGAGGAATCGTTTCATGCAGGTCTCCTGGCAGGGTATCCGTCGAGAGACGGTATATTCAGTATAATCAGGTACCATCACCCGAATAAGGCCTGACGGTTTCGCATCAGTGGACGAAATGTCCGAAAACGGGTCAATTCTTTGACAGCTTGAGTCCGAGAACCTATAATTTATAGTGCATTGCCGCGTTGTGTAGTGGTAGCACAGAGGACTTTGGATCCTTTAGCCCAGGTTCGAATCCTGGCGCGGCAGCCAGTTTCATTCCTGCCGCACTACCGATAGCTGAATTACGTTCAGATTCGCACTTAGCCCCCTCACCCCGTATCAAGTACGGGGCAGGCTCTTAATCCTCTCCCGCGTTGGGGAGGAGAAAGTTAAGAAGGATAGGTAACTTTTTCAGAGATTTCACAGTTTCCGTTCTCAGTTTTGTATCTCGATAGTCTCCCGATGTAATATGGTATGCATTACGTCCAAAAATACTCTTTGAAGAGGAGCGACATGACAAACGACACTGCCGAAAAAGCCTATCAACTGGGGAAGAAATATGAGCACGATTTCGGAGGGTGCAGTCAATGCGTCGTCGCCGCACTGCAGGACGCGTTCGATATGCAGAACGGGGATGTTTTTAAAGCAGCCACCGGGCTGGCTGCCGGCGGCGGTGCCTGTATCGACGGCAATTGCGGTGCATACTCGGGAGCGATAATGATGCTGAGCCTACTGCTGGGACGACAAAGAAATGATATCGAAGATAAAGCCGGCGCCATGTTCAAAAACTTCACGCTGGTGAGTAAGCTGCACGACCGGTTCATTCAGGAGTACGGCTCCGTCATCTGCCGGGATGTCCAGACGAAAAAATTCGGCCGGGCGTATTACCTTGCCGACCCTGATGAGTTTCAGAAGTTTGAAAAAGCCGGCGCTCACGAAGTTCACTGCCCGGAGGTGGTTGGGGAAGCTGCCCGCTGGGCTGCCGAACTGATAATCGGGGAGGGTTTGATTAAAGAGAAGTAGTCGATTTGACCTGTTCACGGAAAACTGTAGACCAGGCTGAACACAGTCGCACTATTATGATTTTGATTTTTCTCCGTTTATCGGTAATGAGCGAACACGAATCCGGGTGTCTTCAATAATAACGATACTACCCTCAGATAAAGCTTGTTCGAGAGTCAGTAAATTTGTTAAAAGTAGGTTTACCTGCTCAGCAGGTTTTCTTGAGGATCGACGGAAAAGTATTACCGATGGTTTCTTATCATTTCTTAAAGCCAGCAAAGTAGCAAAGTCAGTATCTGCCGATACTAAAATGCGATGTTCAAGCAAAGCTTTTTCGAATATCTTCTCATCAGAATCAGCTTGCATATTGTAATCACGTACATGTCTTGCGTCATGCCCCGCATTGATAGTTCAATGGCAATTAAGGGTGAAAGAGCATTATCAACGAAAAATTTCACGGTATCGACACCAATGGTAATTCTCGTTCCCGAACTGCCTCTACGGCATAGAGTAAAGCTTCACGAATATCTTCCTGCTGGAGATCCGGATAAGATTGAAGAATCTCAGCCTCGGTCATTCCTTCAGCAATCATGCCAACAATGGTGGCTACCGGGATACGCAGGCTTCGTATGCAGGGAGCACCTCCCATTTGGTCGGGATGAACAGTAATTCTGGTATATTTCATCGTAAGCCTCCATCTGATAATCGGTATACCACGTAAATCACGCTTCTTAAAGAATTATATCACAACGAAATATACTTTGATTAAGTAAATGAATGTCTAAACCCGATACTACTGATGGTAAATATTCATCATGGTAGTGTCAATAACGATAAAAAAGGCAAGCTTTTCAGCCTGCCTTCTCTACGTATATGTTGAACTGTTATCTACCGTTACTACCACGCCCTACCTGGCTCACGGAATTGTCCGATTGCCCGAACCCGGCTCTGTTTTTCGCATCTCTGATTCTCTGCCGGTTCTGTTCAAGCAGTTCGTCACATTCACCGATTGCTTCTTTCACGGCCGTTTTTGCAGATTCCGGTGCTTTGGCCATGACCTTATTCAGAGCACTTTTGTTTCTCAGGCACAGGCCTTCGATTTCATCGCCAAGTCTGGTCATCATTTGTTCCCGCGTCTGATTGCCGGTCAGGTTTCCCGAAAGCCCGGCAACGGCATCAAGATGAGCCCGGAGCCGCGCCTGAATTTCTTCCGCAGTGCAGACGCCGCTGGCAATATGTTTTCCATTCTGATTTCGTACAGCCATCGAGATGAAGTTACCGACCACGCCTCCCCGTACACCTTCCGGCAGTTCTACCGTCAGGTTTTCACCGGCGGCATTTATCATTGTCATTACGCCATCTTTCACCGAAACCACCACCCCTGATAAATGCCGCCGGGTCGGCGTACCCGGAACCAGCATGACGCGCAGAGCGGCATACGTTCCGTCCGTATTGACTGATGCTAACACGGCTACCTTCTTCCCGGCTTCGATATCATCTTTCGATACTTCATCCTGTCCGGGAGCTTGAAAGGTCGTGTTTTCTCCAAGGAATACCTCGACGCTGCCGGAGTTACCCGTTTCAATTACGAGTAATCCGGTAGTAATGTCGCTGTCGGCGCCGACCGTACCGACGATACCCTGGTATTCACCGTTTTCATGCAGACTGTCTGCTTCATCGGCTGCGGCTGTACCGCCGATACCGAATACTACGGCAGCAGCGGCAATGAGACTTACGATAATTCTCTTTTTATTCATTGTCTTCTCCTTTACCAAATATCCGATTTACTATCCTGATTGAACATGGAGGTATTACGGTATGTAAAATACGGTCAGAATTTTCGATGTTTCGCCGCCGTAAAAGTCGCTGGCTACAATTTCGATAACGTTCGGTCCCACTTCCAGAGCGGTTTCAGCAGTGAACTGTCCGCCGACCTCAATCGTGACAACCTCACCGTTGATGCTTACGACTGCGTCTGGCAGGGTTTTACCGGTTACCATAACAGCGGGTTCGGTAACGGTTGCTTCATCGAACGGACTGCTGATATCGAGGAATAACGTTTCCCGTACCGGCTCTTCTCCGGACTCTTCCGGTTGTTCACTGCTGCCCGAACACCCCGATACGAGCAACATTCCCAGAGCTAAAAGTGATATGAGCCCCAGATACAAGTCTTTCATCCATCCCCTCCATTCTCCTGATGTCCGATGATTCGTACACCATGCTTAACGATTGGGGGGAAGTATTTGTTACAGAGGAAAAAGATTTATTTATCAGGAGGGGTTAGTAGAACGAGTCAATTAGTTTTTACTGATCGGCAGAATTTTGCTGACGGTGGTTGTCGGGCTTATTTTGAGACCCGGCTGGTTTATCAGGTTGATTTCCGGATTCGTCCTGATCACTGTCCGGTTTTCCATGTGCGTTAGCAGACCGACCTGAGGAGTTCCCGTTCGAAGCGGTGTTGTTGGACGAAAATGACGAGTTACTGTTTTCAGAACCGGAAGAGGTATTTCCTCCCTGGTCCTCACTGTTACCGGTTTCCTTTTTCGGTCCGTTCTCCCGGCTGTTACCGGAATCGGTCTTTTCTTTCCCGAATCCCTTCAGTTTCTCCATGTCCTTCAAAGCATTCTCGGCTTTTTGACTCTGCCCCTGCGATGACTGCTCGGCAGCCCGTTCTGACCGGTTCAGAATCGCCTGTTCATTGATTTCCTTTGCCTTGACAGGGTCAACTTCAGCCAGGTTTTGTACGGACCGGACATGGCCGTCAATGATGACTTCTCTGGTCCGGACGATTGCCTCACGTGCCGCCGGTGATGCGTTGTCTTCGATTGTATCCAGCTTCTCAAAGTGATTCAGTACCGTCAGGGCAATTTTTTCCAGCAGCGCTTCGTTATCTTCAATGTTTTTTGATTTTTCCAGAGCCAGATTCAGGTTTTTCTCATAACCGGCGATTGCCCGGTCGATTCTTTCCGTTTTCGTCATGAAAAAAGATTCTGCTGCTGCATCATGAAGCAGGTTTACCGACATTGGGACAATCCTGAGAGGTGCGAGCGCTGATTCATCCGGCAAAGCGGTCACCTCAGCCAGTTCATCGAGCCGGATATCAGCAAATTTCATCTCAAGCTCCACCTCGGCTTCAGCATCAAAGGTGACGATTCTCTGTACCTGTTCCGCAGCTATTTTCACCGGGTAAAGAGAATCGCCGGGAATGCTGGAGCGTGACGCATAAGCGGTGCCGGTGCCGGCAGCAGCCAGTATGATGATAACTGTCAAAGATACGGCAACTGCTCGCGACCATCCGGTCGACCAGATAGTGCTGCCGTACGAGCGCGAGGTACGACCGGCTGTAACGGAGTCTGCCTGACGTTCCCGTATGTGCCTCATCAGAGCAGCCCGGGCTGCAATTCTGAATTCATCAGACGGCACAGCATCCCTCTCTCTGATACCGAGAGACAGCGACAGAAGCGGTTCAAGCTCCTGACGCAGGTCAGGGTATGCCTGAAGACATTCCTCCGGGCTGGATTTTCCCGCCCTGATGTCCTCAATACAGCGAATTATCAGTTCTTCTTTCTTTCTCATTGCTGAGTCTTCTCTATGATTGTTTTCAGTTTCGCGAGTCCCCGGTGCAATATTACTCTGACGGCTCCTTCACTCTTCCCGAGCGAGGCGGCGATTTCCTCATACGAATAATCGTCAATAAACCGCATCACTATCACCTGCTGCTGGTCGCCTTTTAACTTCCGTATTGCTTTCCTTATTTCTGCCTGGTTGAAGTGCTGCTCGGTAAGGTGTTCGGGGTCATATTCGGGAGCGGCGGTAACGGTATCGAAGTCGATATCTGTATCCGGTTTGCGGGAGCGGTAGAAATCGATAACCAGGTTATGGGCGATTCTTGTTAACCATGCGGCAAAAGGAACGGCGGTTTTTTTGTAACGCCCCATTGCATCCCATGCCCGGATAAACGTCTTCTGCGTCAAGTCTTCGGCATCATCCCGACTCCCCACACGGTAACAGATATGACGATACACCCGGTTGAGGTAAACGTCATACAGCTTCCCGAAGGATTCTCCGTCCCCGTTGACAGCCTTTTCGACCAGTTCATCGATTTCAGACGTGTTTTCGGTGTTTTCCTGCAATCGGCTTCACCTTGTTTAACGTTTACGTAATAAAATATGTTACAGAATGATTGTTCCGTGTCAATTTTACCGGTTTACTCTGCGCTGCACAAGCAGACCAAATTCGAATCATTGCTTAGGTGTTTACATATTTCTTTCATGTGGTACAATGAGTCGTTCAATATTCATATATGGATAACGGGAAAAGGGCTGAGATGAATAAGCGCCTCCGGACAGTCTTTCACGGTCATACCACTGTCTTCACCAGATTCATTCTGGCTGCCGTGCCGGGTGGCACGGGAGGTTTCTTCAGTACTGTTCTGCCGGTATGACGAAGCCTGAAAGCTGGCTAGAGAATTCCTTCTTCCAAGGTTCTGGCGTCGTGTATCGTGACCGATGAGCCGTCGAAATCGATAATTCCTTCGTCCCTCATGACTCCCATCTCCCGGGAGAGTGACGGCCGCGGAATATTCAGGTAATCAGCCAGTTCATGCCGTTTCATGGGGATGATGACGGTGGGTTCGTGTCTGTCCCTCAGGCAATCGAGCAGGTAACTGCTGATACGCCCGCGGATGTTCCGTGCCGAAAGATACTCGATTTTCTTATCGAGCATCAACACCCGGTTCGAGAGGATTTGCAGCATATTCATGATTAAAGTTGAATGGGATGCGCAGATATTAGAGCAGGTGCGGCTGATTTTGTCCGGCGGGAGAAACAGAACCACACTGTCGTCCTGAGCGATAACGGTTATCGGCCACACCCGCCTGTCGGAAAAAGCGACGGTTTCTCCGAAAATATCGCCTTCATCGAGAAACCCGATAATGTTCCGGTTGCCTGAGTACATCTCTTTCGTCAGGGCGATTTTCCCGGCGGCGATGATACCGATACCTTCGAACGGCTGTCCGCGAGAGGTCACGATTTCCCTGGTACGGTACCTTTTCATGCGCGGTTTCAGACAGTCGAGCATAATACTCAGGGCGTCGCTTTCGATTCCCTGGAAAAGGATAGATGACCGTATCCCTTCGATTATTTCCGGATTCATGGTACTTCCTTAAAATGGTAACAAATGGTACCGCATTGTGATTGTCATTGTAATATATTGGTACCGGATATACAATAAGAACTCTCGAAAAAAGACGGAGGTAGAAAGGGATGGATGCCACAAAAATTGAAAACATGTTTTGTTTCCAGTGCGAACAGACGGCGGGTGGAAAAGGCTGCACGAAGACAGGAGTCTGCGGAAAAACGCCGGAAGTAGCGGGCGAACAGGACAAACTGATGGGCGTTCTGGTCGGTCTGGCACGGGCGGCTGATGGAAAGAAACCCGGTACAAGCGCTGATGAAATCATGATGCAGGGCCTGTTTGCCACCATCACCAATGTCAATTTCGACAAAAACCGGATTGACGAATTGATTGCCATCGCTGAAAAGGAAAAGAACAAACTCGGCGGCGCCCAAAACATGGACCCGAACGCGTTTTTCCACGGCGACAATGATGTCGTTTCACTTCGGTCGACACTGCTTTTCGGACTGCGCGGTATGGCCGCTTATGCGTGGCACGCCCATGTCCTGGGGAAAGATAACCCTGACGTGACTGCCTGGTTCTATAAAGGCATGAAAGCCCTCGGTGACGAGCACACTGCCGAAGAGTGGCTCGGCCTTATCATGGAATTCGGGCAGATGAACCTCACGTGCATGGAACTCCTCGACGAAGCGAACACGTCGACATTCGGTCATCCGGAACCGACTGAAGTCAGTTTGAAAGTCGAAAAGGGACCGTTCATCGTCGTTACCGGCCATGACCTGCTCGACCTGAAAGAACTTCTCGACCAGACCGAAGGCAAGGGTATCAATATTTACACGCACGGCGAGATGCTGCCCTGTCTTGCATATCCGGGTTTGAAAAAATACCCGCATCTGAAGGGGAACTACGGGACTGCCTGGCAGAACCAGCAGAAAGAATTTGCCGACCTTCCGGCGCCGATTCTCTATACGACGAACTGCATCATGCCGCCGAAGGATTCATACGCGAAAAATATCTTTACCACCTCGGTTGTCGGGTATCCGGAACTGAATCATATTCCTGACGGCCCCAACGGGGTTAAAGATTTCACCCCTGTTATCGAACGAGCGCTCGAACTTGGCGGCTGGGATGAAGACAAGCAGTTTACCGGCATCAACGGCGGAACAACCGTTAAAACAGGCTTTGCCCGTAACACTGTTATGGGAGTCGCCGGTACCGTTATCGAGGCGGTGAAGTCAGGCGCCATCAAGCACTTCTTCCTGGTCGGCGGCTGCGACGGCGCCAGGCCGGGACGAAATTACTATACGGATTTCGTGAAACAGACCCCGAAGGATACGATTGTTCTGACGCTTGCCTGCGGCAAGTATCGATTCAATGACCTCGATATCGGTGAAATCGGCGGTATTCCGAGACTGCTCGATATGGGACAGTGCAATGACGCTTACTCGGCAATTCAGGTGGCTGTCGCACTTTCGAAAGCGTTCGAATGCGGGGTAAACGACCTGCCTCTGACGCTCGTCCTCTCATGGTACGAGCAGAAAGCGGTCTGTATCCTCCTGACCCTGCTTTCACTCGGCATCAAAAACATCTACCTCGGCCCGACACTGCCGGCGTTTATCTCGCCGAATATCCTGAATATTCTCGTCGACAAATTCGATATCAAACCGATATCGACTCCGGCCGAAGATATGAAAGCGATGCTTTCGAAATAAAGCCGAATACGTCTGAATCCGGGCGGCTGCTGTAAAAGCAGCCGCCCTTTATTTTACCCTGCCGCAAAATTGCGCCTCCCAACCGAAATCATGTAAAGTAGGAAAAAGTGACCGTGACATACGGATATTCCGTATGTGGAAAGGACCCGTATCATGACCAAAAAAGATACAATATACCGATTTTTGAATCCGAAGGGAAATGAACTTCCGGTACAGACGTATCCCCTGGCTCCCCGCCTCGATACGCTTGACGGGAAAACGATTCATCTCAGTATTACCGGAGAGCCGGATATCACCATTCCGCTGGAAAAGAAACTGCGGGAAAGGTATCCCTCCGTGAACTGGACGATGAAAAAATCCTACATGCCGAACCCCCTGCAGATGACGGACGAGGAAATCAAAACAACGGATGCGGTAATCCTCGGGGTATGCTGGTGAAGCGGCGCCGTATGGGGGCAGTTGCCCTATCTGGCCAAACTGGAAAAAGCAGGCATTCCGACCGTTCTCATCGATTACGAAGACCAGCATGAAATGGTAAAACAGGAATCTCTGGCAGCGGGGGTTCCGAATCTCAGGTTT
This sequence comes from uncultured Dehalococcoidales bacterium, assembly GCA_964433075.1. GTDB lineage: Bacteria > Chloroflexota > Dehalococcoidia > Dehalococcoidales > UBA2162 > MGML01. The sequence goes on along the minus strand of CAYSQK010000011.1, from coordinate 6,857 downwards.
CTCTCGGCTTCGCGGGTTCTGCCGGGGCCTGAAGATGTTGAGCGACTGATTGAACCGTTGATGAACGAACTCATCCGCCCTCTGACCGAGAAAGAAAAGGAGGGGGGTATGCACCGGCCGAATACGGAACGAATTATCTTTGAAGGTACCCTCCTCGAAGCCGAGGACTTTTTCAATCAGACACAATTCGTTCCCGCTCCTCTGAATGCTCCTATCAATGTCTACACCGACGGACTGCCGGTTGTTCTCCCGACTGAAGAGCGCGTTGCCGCCATGCTGAAAGGAACCAGCCACAAACCGGATGAACTGATAACGTATCAGTCAGCACGAAAAGGCTTCGGCGGAAATTTTCAAAAAGGGGACGTCGTGAAATTCGCCCCGAGGGGATGGACCGCAACCGTCGAACAGGTGGCCGTCAATGCCGTTATGGCCGGGTGTAAACCCGAATACTTCCCGGCCGTTCTGGCAATCGCTGAATCTACCTGCCCGACAGGCACAACGGTGTTCAATAACCAGTTTATCTGTATCAGCGGCCCGTTTGCCGAGGAAATCGGTATGAATTCCGGCGTGGGGCTGATGGGGCCGGGCAACCAGGCAAATTCAGCTCTCGGACGGGTGTACCAGTTGATGGCACTGAATCTGGGAGGTTCGATTCCCGGTATCAACAGGATGAGCAGCCTCGGCGCGCCGATAAACCGGTGCGGCCTGGCCTTTGCCGAATGTGCGGAAAAGCTGCCGGACGGATGGAAAGGCTTGAACGAACAGTATGACTTTGATAAAAACGAGAGTGTCGCCTGGGTAATGATTTGCGAAGGCGGCCTGACCGGAGCCCAGTTCTCACCGGGCGGCTACCGCTCGCTCCAGCGAAGCGGCCACGGCGGTATGGCGAGGAAACTTGGCGTGAAAGGGGTTCCCGGCCCCCATAACTGGCTGGACTGGCTTTTACCTGATATCTGGAAAGGAGAACGGGAAGGCCCCCGGGCGTGGGTGATGACGCATGAAATGGCGAAGCACCTTTGGGAAATCGGATTTAAAACGAAAGAGGATGTCCTCGAGTACATCTGGAAAAAGAGCTTCGAACCGATGAAAGATTTCCGCAATCGTTCCTGGGTCGACCTGACGACGAACGGCTGGCTGGGAGTCGAGCCGATTTCCGGAAAGCCGTGGAAGGAACTCCCTGACGATTACATGGTACCGGTGGGCGGAGACAGCCCTGACGAAAGTACCATAATCGTCATCGGTTCCGATGAAGAGATTTGCTACCAGTTCCCCGGCAGTTTCAGGGGTATCTGGGCTTCAAACCCCATGTACAGCATCGATGCCTGGCGGTAGGAGGCGTTTGCCGGTATTTATACAAAACAAAGCGGGGTCTCTTTCTTCGGAATGGACCCCGCTTCCTGTTTGTCCGGTTTCAGCTCAGGGCTGTCTTGGGGTCATATCCGGCGTAGACTTTCTTTCTGGCTTCGGCAATTTTCGTTTTGAACGCATTCAGTTCGTCCCATGACGGAGGTTCTGTTTCGGTCACGTTTTTGTCCAGCCTGACATTCCAGCCAAGTTCGGCTTTAACCTGCTCGGGTGTGATGCCGCAGCAGGCGTGCCACGTTTTCAGCGTCATTTCCCGGTTTTCAAAGGTAAAGGTGCCGAGCTGGGTAATGACGGCTGACGGGCCGGTATCAGGCGGCAGCCCGACGTCGATTCTTTTACCCGGCGTACCGTCGAGGTAACCGGGGCAGGTAATAAAATCGACCCGCTCAGGAAACCGCTGTTTCGTCTGTTTGAGAATGACGATTGTTCTCCCGCAAAAACTCGTCAGGTCGTTAGCGCCGCCGCTGCCCATCCAGCGGTGAACCGGTTTCCGGTAGCTGCCGACAACATGGTCGTTGACATTGCCGTACCGGTCAACCTGCCCTCCACCCATCAAACCAAGTGAAACATGACCCGCCTGCGCCAGGCAGTTGATGTACGTCAAACCGGTCAGTTGCTCGGCCAGTAACTGGGATTCCATGGTGTCTGTCGTCCAGGGGAGTTCAAAGAGGCTTGACCTGACGATACCGTTTTCGATAAATATGGTGCAGTCCGGAGCGTGGAGGTTTTTTGCCAGCACGGCGGCTTCGATGGGGAAGCCCACACCGGTATAAATGACGTCTTCGTTCCGTACCTGCCGGGCCGCCGCAATAATCATCAGGTCGTATTCAGTGTAATCGGTACCGTATTCAGGTTTATTCATCTTTTTCTCCTGCCCGTTTTCTCATGACTCACCCTACATGCCGGTGATAATCGGCTCACTCTTCAGCGGATTCTTGATGGCGAGTTTTTCGAGGACATCGCTTCCGAATTCCTTCTTGAGGAGCTCAAGGTATTCATTCCAGTCTTTCACCCCGTCGATGGTACGCTGTATATACGTCTCCCAGTCGGCTTCGTTGTTCAAGCCGCCGAAACCGGCTGACCCGGCATTGTAGCAGCCGGCAAGGTGGGTCGGGTACGCTCCGAAAGGCTGTTCGACCACAGCGCTAACCCGGAACCCCGGAATGAGGGTACGGTTCGGGTCCCGCCGGATAACGTCATTATCGACGATTTTTTCAGTGGTGATGATGACGTTCCGGCTGGCATTGATACCTTCGAAATCGACGCCCATCGACCCCCATCTCTGGGCATTCCCTTCGGCATCGCAGCGCTGGACATGGACGATACCCACGTCCGGTACCACTGCTTCGACAACACCGATTTGCCCGCCGGTGAACGGGCATTCAATCGATTTGATATGCTCATTCCAGGTCATCATATCGGAACCGAGATGGCTTCTGGTCGGCATGAAGGGGATGCCCATGTACCCGGCAAAGAGCGCCAGCGCCAGTCCGAAATGGGAGTATTCCTTAAAGTCGACGGTGACATTGAATTTTTCCCGCGCCCTCTGAAGGGCATACGAACGTTTTTCTTCCGTCATGGAATAGGCCGTCAATACCGTATCGACAAGCCCTTCACCGGTCAGCGGTATGACGTTATTCAGGACAAAGATGAGCGAAAGGTGGTTGATTCTCTGCCGGACAATCTCGGCGATGGCGGCATTCGGGGTACCGTGAATAGCCCCGCCGAGAAAGAGCATGTTGCCTGGTTTGACATAACGGCTGACCGCCTCGCTCATCGTCATAACCTTATTCTTCATCGGTTAACTCCTTTTCGTACATACAGGCCGGATTATGGTATCGGGGTTTTATTTGACGTCTACACTATCAAAAACAATCATGACTGTCAAAAAAAAGGCTATTTTTCAGTAATTAGCGTATTACGTAATTTGCATGAATGATTTACAATAGAACGTGCCGCTGCAAATTACTGCACGGCGGTCAGGGTAAAGGAACAGGGCACCATTATTGTTTCAGCGCCACCGGCAAAGAATTATCATCACCGGTATCATGCTGCTTCTCGTCATCGGGATACTGATTATTGTTCTCGACTGGCAGAATACCCGGGCAGTGCTTCAGGCAGCAGACTGGAAAAAATCCGGCTTTGCGCTGTTGTTCATTGCCGGTTCATACTTTTTCTTAAGTTACGGATACGCGGTGGTCAACCGAGTCTTTGGAATTAAGCTCAACCGTGTTCATCTTTTCGATGTCGGGTTCGTTTCCGCAGCCCTGAATAACCTGCTCGATACCATGGGAATGGGAGGACATGCCCTCCGCATCATGCTCATGGACAGGAGCGGCGTCAGTTCGAGCCAAACACAGATCGGACGAGCGTCGTGTAGGG
>CAYSQK010000011.1:0-3100 GCA_964433075.1 uncultured Dehalococcoidales bacterium | reverse complement strand
TTCCACTCTCACATTCATAATCTGGGAATGTTCTGCGTCCTGCCGGTCGGCCTCATTTACTTAATCGTCAACCGGCTGGTACCTCCCGCCATGATGGTATGGCTCGGCGTCTTTACGGTTATCATTATCGCCTTCATCATCGTTGCCACGCTCGTCGTTTTCAAGCGTTCCCTGAGGATATTCGTCATCAATCTGCTTTCGAAATTGATGCGATTTGTTACCCGAAGAGATTCTTCGTCGTTCTTTACCACCTTTGACGAGGCAATGTCGGCCGGTGTCGCGGTGCTTCAGGATAAAACCCGTACCCTGCTTCTCATTTTGTTCTGTGTCGCCGCCGAATGGGCGTTCATGCTGGTCGGGTTCTGGTTCTGTTTCGGCGCTCTCGGCAGTCCGGTCAGCCCCGGTATCCTGATAACAGGTTTTGCCGTCGGTATTTCTGTCGGGAACGTTTCGATGCTGCCCGGCGGTCTCGGTATTCAGGAAGCATCGATGGCCGGCGTTTATGCGGCGCTGGGCGTTCCCTTCGAGAGGGGAGTACTGGTGTCACTGCTCTTCAGAACGGTGTACGACTTCATTCCCTTTATCATCAGCCTATTCTTCTACCGCGGGCTGCTGAAAATCACTCACCGACACATGAAACCGTAACCGTATCAGGAAAATCTTATCTGCCGGTCAGCACTCTGACAGCCTTAACCAGCGCATCATCATTGCCGACATTCCCTGGAAACACGACATACGGGATATCCGGCGTTATTAATGAACCTGGAAGCCGCCAAACCGGCACACCCGGCAGTATCTGGCCGATTGAGAAAGCTTCGCTTGAGCGGAGGGCGGTGCGGGCGATTTCGATACTGGTAATGCCGCCTTTAGCGATGATGAAGCCGGGTTTTCCGGTGACGGACTCGACGACGCGGCATAACGCGCTCATGACCGTCTTGCCCGTTTCCTGAAAAGACACGTCCGTTGTATTCACCGCCCTCGTTGTGTAGATTGCGGCCGTCCGTCCTTCTCTCAGCAGGTTGTTGACATAATCAGATACCCGCTTGATTTCATTCCCGGCCGTCCGGCTATCGGTTACCCGGTCGGTGTTCAGTTCGATGCCTTCGGCGAGGCGGGAATCAAACAGCTTGTTTAACTGACGGGTGGTTTTTTCAACGTACGAACCGGCGATGATAAGGCCGGGGGCTTGCCCGGGCTTCAGTTCCCTGTATGTCAACAGGGGTTTGTCTGTGAAACCTCCGCGGGATTTGATAAACGACGCCGAGCAGCGGTAGATGAAGGATTTACCGGCTTTTTCCGCATCGGCAATGCCCAGTGAAACGATGTCGAGGTCGTCGTACCCGGCAGCATTAACGATGACGGGTGTCAAACCTGATACCTGCATGAGAAGCCGGGTGACCGCCTCCGGTCCGCCTTCCCGGATGGTTTCAAGCGGGATTGAGATGACGTCTCCGGCTCTGGTTATTCCTCCGGTTTTTTCTTCCATCCACATTTTAAGGTTGCTGTTCCTGTAGGGAAAGGAAGGGTCGCGGGAGAACTCAGTAAGGTGGACGGGCAGCAGATCGCTCTCTATTTCTGCGTACTGGGTGTCATCGATGGTATACCGTCCGGCTTCGAAGAGGGCCGGGGCGAATATCAGACCGTCCGGCGTCAGTCCGGTGCCGCCGAGCAGTGCCTGTACCTCTCCGGGGAAATGCCCCCGCAGGGTGCTGTCGCTCCGTGAAGTCAGCAGGACATTCACGTTTTCAAGTCGTGCAGCTTCGTTGATGTTTCGTCCGACTTCGAGGGTAACTTTTCTCATGTCTGCCGGATTCATGCCTCGTGAATTGGTGCAGATGAAAAAGACCGGGCCGCCGGTTCGGAATGCTTTCTGTAAGGCGTTGACCGACCAGTCCATATACACCCGGACACCGTGAACAGCCTGCGGTCCGGTCGGGTCATCATCGACAACCACCATTCGTTCGGCAGAATCGATTAGCTGCTGCCGTATACGGTTACGGGCATCTTCAATATGTCGTGCCGGCGGCTTATTTTTCTGTACATCATCAAGGTTCATGGTTACTCTCCTGCATCATAACGATTCCGTAATTCCTTTGTAAAGACCGATAATATCCATTATGATGGTATTCAACGACCGGCCGACCAGGAGGACTCTGCAATGAAAACGGATTGGATTGACATAACACTCCCTTTAGGTAACGACATGCCGATTTATCCCGGTAACGACCCCGCGAAAGGCGGACCGTTCAGATACCCGTCGTTCAACCGGATTTTCGACGGCGAAAAAGGCCACGGCGTAACGATGACACAGATGGAAATGAATACCCATGACGGCACCCACATCGATGCGCCGCTGCACTTCGTCAGAGGTGGGAGTACCATCGACAAGATGCCCCTCGATACGACGGTCGGTCCCTGCCGGGTTATCGAAATAACTAATTCTGAATCGATTACCGCTGCCGAGCTTGAACCGTACGATATTCAACCCGGTGACCGGATACTCTTCAAAACGAACAACTCTCCGCGTGTGTATGAGAAAAGGGCGGAACCGGTCGATTATGTGTACGTATCTGTAGAGGCAGCGCACTACCTGGTTGAGAAAAAAGTCAAGCTGGTGGGAATCGATTACCTGACCGTCGGTAACGATAAAACACCGGGCGACAATAAAGAAGTCCACGATACGCTCCTCGGCGCCGGTATATACATTATTGAAGGTATCAACATGGACGGCGTCGAACCCGGTAAGTACGAACTTATCTGTCTGCCGCTCAAGCTGAAGAACGGCGACGGCTGCCCCTGCCGGGCGATACTGAGACCGCTGTAAATCATTGACTGCCGTGACTGTATACGATACACTGAAATAGTGGGTCAATGCGGCGCATTCGTCTAGCGGCCCAGGACGCGTCCCTCTCAAGGACGAGATCACGGGTTCGAATCCCGTATGCGCTACCAAAAAATAAATAATCCCCTGAAATGAAGCTAAATTGCTTAATCAGGGGATTTCTTTTTGTGGATTTGCTACCAAAACATAAATATTATCGTGATAGCTAGGAGTCTGTCCGAGTAATAGTCTCAAACAGGCATAAAAGGATATAATAGA
>CAYSQK010000010.1:0-18060 GCA_964433075.1 uncultured Dehalococcoidales bacterium | reverse complement strand
AGGAAAGGATATCGTAATCCTGCTAATCTATTCTAGCACACGGGTAAAATAAAAGAACAATCGTCGAACGGTAAACCCGTTTACTCCGGTACGCCGGGCAACCCCCCGGGTGCGGTGTGAAACAGCAGGTCAATCCAAGCGGAAAACGAGAGAGACGGACTGGTATGTCAGAAAAATTCCGGTTTTTTCAGGCTCACTTCCTGAAAAGCCTGCTAAAAAACAGCTCTGGCCTGATTCTAGCACAGCCGGAAAAACAGTGTCAACGAATCGCGGCCGAATTTGAATCACGTGTTTCTTTTACTATTGGCGGGTATCCCGACTATAATAGAAGAAGAGCCGGCGGGGAAACCGGTATGATATCTGTTTACAGGAGAACATAACATGGACACGATTGGGTATATCTGCGAAGCGATAATCGGGCAGTTTCAAAAGGGCTTCCCGGTTGTCCTGGCTTCGATTGTCAGTATGGAAGGCTCGACGCCTCGGGAAAGCGGCTCGAAAATGGTGGTAGCCCGCGAAGGCAGCACCTTCGGGACAGTCGGCGGCGGCTTGATGGAAGCGGTAACGATTCGGGAATCGAACAAGGTTCTCGAAACGGGTACGTCCCGGTTCATCGAGTTCGATATGACCGGCACCGATACGTCCTCGCCGGACATGATTTGCGGCGGGTCGGCGGTGCTGCTGCTCGACTATCTTGAAAGCACTTCATCCAATCTTGAAATAGTGACCCGCATGAAAGAATATATCGATAACGGCAGCAGTTTCTATTTTGTCACCGGGTATGAAGAAGCTGATGCTGATGTGCGTGTTTCCGGGCACTGTCTGCTCTTTTCGACCGGCAGTATCGTCGGTGATGCCGTCCTGCCTGAAAATATCCTGCCGGAGGTGCGGGAAGAGCTTCATAATCTTTCCTCAACGGAGATTCTTGAATTCGGCGGACGGAAATACCTCATCGACCCGATTCGCCGGGTGAAAACCATGTACTGTTTCGGTGCCGGCCATGTGGCTGTTCCTACGGCGCATCTGGCTTCACTGGTGGGTTTCCGGGTGGTGGTGGTCGATGACCGGGAAGAATATGCCAATACGGAACGGTTCCCGGATGCCGATGAAGTACGCGTTATCGATGACTACAACCGGGCGTTCGAGGGCTTTGAGATAGACGCTGATTCTTTTATCGTTATCCTGACCCGCGGTCACCGCTATGACCGGGAAGTCCTCGAGCAGTCGCTGAAAACGAAGGCCGGGTATATCGGCATGATTAGCAGCCGGAAAAAGCGTGACACGGTCTATCAGACTCTGATTAAGGAAGGCGTGACGACGGCTGACAGGCTGGCATACGTCCATTCGCCGATTGGTCTGTCAATCGGCGCCGAGACGCCGGAAGAGATTGCTGTCAGTATCGTCGGTGAAATGATTGCCGAGCGCGGAAAAACGAAGTGATGAAGACAGAACGGTACGCGGCTGTTGTCCTCGCCGCCGGATTTTCGAGCCGGATGGGTGATTTCAAACCCCTCATGAAAATCGGGGGGGTGACCGTCGCCGACCGGGTCATTGCACTCTTCAGGAATATCGGCATCGAAGTCATCATGGTGACCGGCTGGCGGCAGGAGGAACTCCTGGCAGGTATCGACCGGCACGATATCACCGTTGCCGAAAATCCGGACTACGCCACCGGTATGCTGAGTTCGGTGCAGGCAGGAGTGAAAAAACTGTCCGCATCCTGCGAATCGTTTTTTCTCATGCCGGTTGATATCCCGCTGGTCAGACCGGCAACGATACGGAGACTGGTTACCGTTGCAGACAGTAATCCGGGAACAATTCTGTATCCTCTCTTCCGGTCAAAACACGGCCATCCTCCGGTGATTCCGTCGTTTCTTTCCGGAGAGATTACCGGCTGGCATGAAGAGGGCGGCCTTAACACTATCCTTGCCCGCCACAAAGACCTGCAGCGGGAAGTACCGGTGGCTGATTCGAGTGTTCTGGCCGATGCCGACAGGCAGGCTGATTTTTCGAAGCTTCTCCGGAAATACGAACAATACCATATTCCCGATGAAGAAGAATGCCGGGCGATTCTCGATATTGCCGGGACGTCCGAACGAACCCGGAATCACGCCTGCAAGGTCAGGGACGTTGCAGCGGCGCTCGGTCGGGCGCTTGCAGAAGCCGGTTATTCCGTTCATGCCGATGAAGTCGAGGCGGCTGCTTTGCTTCACGATGTTGCCAAAGGGCAGCCCGACCATGAAGCCGCCGGGGCTGCAATACTCGCCGATGCCGGTTTCAGCCGGATTGGGGAGATTATCTCGGTCCATCAGGAACTGGTCGATGATATCGATTCGGTCGATATCGAAACGAAACTCGTGTATTTGGCGGACAAAATGGTTATCGAAGACAGACTGGTGCCTGTCGAACAGCGCTACCGGGCTTCCGAAGAAAAGTACGGGCATATCCCTGATGCGCTGGAGAATATTATTGCCAGAAAGAACCGGGCTCAGGCGGTCAAGGCCGAGGTAGAAACGATGCTGGGGCAACCGGTAGAATGCATTATCGGCGGGTTGTCATCCTGAATCTTTTTCCCACCACAGCAGCGCTGAACGCATCCCGTCCGGCCAGACGTACGAACCGTTTTTATGTTCGAGCCGCTTTTCAAGGGTCTGCCGTATCAGTATATCGTGTTCGGAGGTCGATTCGGCATTGAGGTGCCGTTTTGCCCGTGCTATTGCCTGACCCAGAGTCGCGTCTTCCCAGTGATGCACCTCTTTTTCAATCAGAATATTCGGGTAGATGCCCATCGAATACAGGGCATTCCAGGCAATCAGGGCGTTAGGGCTGTCGTAGGGGTGTCCGTAGAGTTTCCGGAATAATTCTCCGGTGATGCCGTCATGGGGCGGCAGCCGCAGCGAGAGGTAAACGCCGGTTTTTGCACAGGCTTCAATCTTGCGGACGAAACCAGCGAAATCGGTCGTCTCATACATGGCATGGGCGCAGATGATGATGTCATGCGGCGTGACGTCTGCGTCTTCCCAGCGTGATGGAATGACGCTAATGTTCGTCAGTTTTTCGGCAGTGATATTTTCATGAAGCATTTCGAGCATTGATTTTGACGGCTCGACGGCGGTAACAGCTTGTACCAGACGGGCAGCCGGCAGTGTCCAGCGGCCGTTTCCGGCGCCGATTTCACAAACGGTTTCGTCCTTTTTCAGGTGCCCGAGAACGAAATCAAGCAGCGGGTCCGGCCTCGGGAGTACCCCGCGGCGGAAATGTTTCTTGCCCCGTTTGACCTTCTCCTGTTCGCCGGTATGCCGGGTATTGGCCGAAACGGTGTTCCAGAGCTCAATCCAGTCAGTATCTGTCAAGCTGTTCTTTCTCATATGCGGTATATAGTATAGCAAAAAAAGCCGGAGGTGAAATCCTCCGGCTTTTTGATTTTTCCCTTAATCAGGGTTATTTTTTGATAAATTTGTGTATCATGCGGCCTTTTCTCGTCTCGAGGAACGGAGTGCCGGCGTGGATGCCCATGACTTCTGCCACGTAAATGTTGCCTTTCGAGTCCAGGGTAATGGCATGAAGGGTGACCATCAGCGGGTCTTCCTTGGTGGTGCCTTCGTTGCCCCACTGCGCCTGAAGGTTACCGTTGATGTCGAAGATGCTGATTCTCGGCAGCAGGTCGGTGACATAGACGGTCTGGTCTTTGTCGATGATGATATCGGTCGGCAGTTCAATGTTGTCTTTCCATTCGCCGAGGTATTTACCTTCGGTATCGAAAATCTGGATACGGTTATTATGCCGGTCGGCGACGTAGAGTTTATCGTTTTTATCGATGGCGATGGCGTGGGGAACGGCGAATTCGGAGGGGCCGCTGCCCGGTTCGCCCCATGATTTGACCAGTTTGCCGTCAGGAGTGAATTTGTGAACGCGGGCGTTGCCGTAGCCGTCGGTGACGTAGATATTGCCTTTTGAGTCGAGAGCGACACCGGTCGGCACGTTGAAGGGAGGTCCGCCGCGTTTTGTCGATTTGATGGCTTCCATGATATGGATGGGGTTACCGTCCTTGTCGACGGTCGTGTAACCGGTATCGGACGGTTTGTCTTTCGTCCCGAGGGTCATCAAAACTTTACCGTCGAGCGTCATCTTGTGGACGGTATGATTGCCGTCGTCGGCATAGTAGATAGCGTCGTTGAAAATCCGCGCCCCGTGGTTGTGGGTGAAAAAACCCTCTCCCCAGTGACTGAGCAGCTTTCCGGTTTTCGTATCGAATACCGTCAGCGGGTATTCACCGGTATTGAAGGCGTAAAGCCGGTCCTGTGAGTCGACAGCCAGTCCGTTGACCTCGATAGGTGACCATCCGTCGGGGTACTGAACATGCCAGTCCGCCAGTTCGTAGGTATATTTCCCTTTTCCGTATGTCAAATGAAAACCTCCTTGATTACTATCGTTATGATATGATACTGCCGGTAAATGGTAAAAAGCAATGATTACCGGCATGATTCTGATGATTGAATAAAATGAAAGTTGCGTGTAAACTCAAACTAGGCTGAAACGCAGCCGTCAGGGATTCAATGAAGAAAAAAGCGGAAAAATTGAAAACAGGGGCGGTGATTACCGCTGCCGGTGCGAGCCGGAGAATGAACGGTACCGATAAGGTCTTCGCTCTGATTTCCGGAAGGCCGGTGCTGAGCCGGGCTATCGATGTTTTTGAGCAGTGTCCGGACGTTGATACGATTGTCGTTGTTCTCAGTCCCGGGAACCTGAAAAAAGGTAAAAAACTGGTTGCTTCGGAAAGCTGGAAAAAGGTCGCGGATGTTTGTGCCGGCGGCGAACGCCGTCAGGACTCGGTGCTGGCGGGTCTCGAAAAGCTGAAAGATTGCGACCGGGTCATCATTCATGACGGTGCCCGGCCTCTCGTAACAGCCGAGCTCATTGCTGCCGGACTCGAAGCTGCCGAAGAGACCGGAGCGGCGGTTGCTGCCGTACCGGTAACGGACACGATTAAGGTTACCGGAGATGATATGATTATCGAAGGGACCCCGCCGAGAGTCAACCTCTGGGCTGCCCAGACGCCGCAGGTATTCCGGTACGACCTGATAGTGCGGGCGTACCGGGAGATGGAATCGGACGTCACCGATGATGCAGCCGCGGTAGAAAGACTCGGCGGTGTCGTCAAGGTTTACCTGAGTTCACGGGATAACATCAAAATAACGACACCCCAGGATTTGAGAATTGCTGAAATACTGCTGAGGGACAGAGAAACATGAGCGGAGCGAGAACCGGTATAGGGTACGATATCCATCCTCTTGAGACCGGACGAAAGCTGGTACTCGGAGGAGAAACAATACCTTTCAGCATGGGTCTGGACGGCTGGAGCGACGCCGATGTACTGGTGCACGCAATAATCGATTCGCTGCTCGGCGCCGCCGCGATGGGTGATATCGGCCGGCATTTTCCAGCGGGAAATCCTGAGTATAAAGATATCTCCAGCCTGATACTGCTGAAAGAGATAGTATCGAAAATTTCATCGAAAGGGTTTTCGGTTGGTAATATTGACGCGACGGTGATTGCCGAAAAACCGGTCCTGAAAGATTACATAATAAAAATGCGCGAAAATTTGAGCCGGACAATCGGTATCGATATCGAACAGGTCAGCGTCAAAGCCAGTACCGCCAACGGCGTTGGCGAAATCGGCAATGTGGAAGCGATTGCCGCCGTGGCGGTCAGCACCATCGAGGAGGAGCGTTAATGCAGATATTCAACAGCCTTTCCGGGAAAAAAGAGGAGTTCGTGCCGTGGGGTGACGAGGTAAAGATGTATGTCTGCGGTGTTACTCCTTACTCAGATTCTCACATCGGTCATGCTATGAGCGCAATATATTTCGATGCTGTCCGCCGGTATCTGAAATACCGCGGGTTCAGGGTGAAGTATATACAGAATATCACCGATATCGATGACAAAATAATCGATCGCGCCAACAAACAGGGGATTTCGACGAAGGAACTGGCTGACCATTTTACTGCCAAGCTGATGGAAGACCTGAACCGACTCAATGTTGACCCGCCCGATATCCAGCCGAAAGCGACCGGAGAGATACCGATAATGCTTGAGGTTGTTCAGGGACTCGTCGATAAGGGGTATGCATACCCCTCGAAAGGGAGTGTTTATTTCAGGGTCAGGAACGTGGCCGATTACGGTAAGCTGTCTCACCGTAATCTGGAAGACCTTGTATCGGGAGATGTGGCTGTCGGGGGTGATGATAAGGAAAGCCCTCTCGATTTCGTTCTCTGGAAGGCCTCGAAACCGGGCGAACCGTCATGGGAAAGTCCCTGGGGGCCGGGCAGACCCGGCTGGCACATCGAGTGCAGCGCTATGTCCATCAGGTATCTGGGAGAGCAGATAGATATTCACGGCGGCGGTGAAGACCTGGTCTTTCCTCACCATGAAAACGAAATCGTTCAATCGGAAAGCTTCACCGGGAAAAAGCCGTTCGTCAAATACTGGATGCACAACGGTATGCTCCAGCTTGGCGCCGAGAAAATGAGCAAGTCGCTGGGTAATCTGGTGACCATCCGCGACGTCCTTGCAGCATACTCGGCGGATGCCTTCCGGCTGTTTATTCTCATGTCGCATTATCGAAGTCCTTTGAAGTATCTTCCGGAATCGCTCGATGCTGCGGAAAAGGGTGCCGACCGTCTAAGACTTGCCGCTGCTTCACAAAGTACGGGAAACAAGGGCAAGGCTCCGGTCGAAGCAGCTTCGTATCGGGAAAAGTTCGTTGAATCGATGGATGACGATTTCGGCACCCCCGGCGCTCTGGCATCCCTCTTCGATTTGGCGAGGGATATCAACCGGTTGAGTACTGAAGGGTATGACATTTCAGAGTTGAAGGCGGTATTGTCAGAACTCGGCGGGGTGCTCGGATTGACGCTGAAGCCGATTGAAGAAACAGTCGATGCGGCTGCTGTTGAAGCCGTATATCAGGCGATTTGCTCCGAGACCGGACGGACGCCGGTTGCGGACACCGGCGATGCCGATGCCATGATGCAGGACCTCATTGCCGCCCGGCAGCAGGCCAGGAAAGAAAAACAGTGGGCACAGGCTGACCTGATACGGAACAAGCTCGATGCCGCCGGATTCGTTCTCGAAGACTCGCCGCAGGGGACGACCTGGAAGGTGAAGAGGTAGTCTGGAAAAAATGGAGAGTGATACCACTCTCTTCTTTGCCTTTTTGACAGGCTATATGCTGCTACCTCTGATGACGTTCAATTCGGGAAACGGATAATGAACAACATTATTGGTTATAAGGGGAGTTCCCAGGTGGAGAGCGGTAGCGGCGATAATAGCATCCGCCATGCCGGTCGTAATACCCTTCGAGCGATTCTTTCTTATAAGATTACCTGCCTTTCTGGCGATAGTGGTAACGACGGCGATGGAAATCATGCTGTCGAGGAAAGTATTGGTTACTTCTTCCTCTCCTGCTCTCATTCCCTGGCATATTTCACAATGGGTGAGTGTACTTACTGCTAATAACCCTTTTCCTGCCCATTGATTAAGCAGTTTCTGCGCATAATCACGTCTTCTTAGAAAATCGATGACAATATCGGTATCGAGAAGGCATGAAATTTCTTTTCGCCCGCTATAGTACACGGGTGTCCCCTGATTCAGTTACCCGGTAGGCATCCGCTTCTCTCAGTTCCCGTACATAAGCAACAGAATCTTCAGGAGTCATCAAGTCAGGATGATTCCTGTCTTTCCAGGCTCCGAAACCTCGCTCAAGTGCTAATGACTGTTTACGGTATGCCAGGTAATGCTCAAGAGCTTCAGTGAAAAAGGAGCTTATCTCTCCCTGGGGAGTGATTGCCCTGATTTCGCCTGCCAGTTTTTTCGGCAGGGTGACGGACATTTTTACCGTATTCGCTTTTCCTCCCACTTTTTTCCTCCGGTCGGTATAGTAGCATACCAATAATACTACCGATTATCTTACCATTCAACCGGTTTTCCCTACTTTCCCATTTTTTCTTCCAACGATTGCCATTCGACCGTCAGACCGTTTTTCTCCATCGTTGGGATGTATTGAGACAGGGAAATATCATCGAGGGGGTTATCGATGACAACGAGGGTAACCGATTGTCCCGGGGCGGGAACATACGCCGCCCAGGCTTCGAGGCTGCTAATCCGATTCGATGAAAAGTCCATCCAGGCGATGTTTTTCAGATGAACGAGGGGTGCTGTATCGGTTATATGGTTACTCGCGGCATCGAGGCGGGTCAGGTTGACCATGTCTGCCAGTGGCGAGATATCTGATGTTGACAGGCTTATCGGGAGAACGGCAGGGTTATATGTTGTTTTTTAACTGCCGAGTGATTCCCCGGTGTGTTTTCCCTGCATTATGCGATATCCAAGTGAGTAGGAGTACAAACTCGCTAAGGTAAACTCGACATCGATGGTATCGATATTCTTTACACCGGTTTTTGTTTTTGATGTAACCATACATCGGTTGATATCGTTCATGCGACAGAAGGTTATCAGGCTTTTCAGTTCGCTGGTATTTTGAAAGTGACTGTCTCCCCATTTGACTTCAATAGCCCAGTCCGCTTTCTGACGTTTTTCATCGACCGACACGATATCAACTTCTCCCTTATCCCAGCGTGCATAATAAAGGGGATTGCTTTCCGCGTGGAACCACTGGGCGAATACGGCTGTTTCGACAAGCGGACGGATTGCTTCGTCATTTTCATCGACCGGTGAGAACAGCGCACTCCATAAAGATGGATTCGTTAGATAGACTTTAAAGAAATTAGCCCGGTGGAAATGCCGGGCGGTTTTATCCACCCTGTTGACGGTCTTGATGAGAAACGCTGCTTCAAGATACTCGATATATCGTTTGATGGTGTTTTTTGCCAGCCCCGAACTCTTCGAGAGGGAATCCAATGAAATTTCCTGAGCAGTATTGAAAGCAAGTGTCAGAAAAAGGGTATTCAGTTCCTGAATATCCGATATTCCGTAGATACTCGGTAAATCTCGTAATAAAACTTTATCGATAATGTCGCTTTTCACAAATCGTTCCGGATTGGCCTGAATCTCTTTTGACAAGGCTACTTCAGGATATCCGCCGAAGTTGATGTACGTAATAAATCGTTCGTTGAGAAGGTCGATGTTGGTAGTGTTGAAGCTCATCTGACCGTCTTTTCCCGGTTCGATTGCAGTAATTTCATCCTCATTCAGCAGTTTCAGGTATTCGTAGAAAGTGAGAGGCGGCAGAAAAAAATCGGTGAACCGGCCTGCTCCCGATTCCAGACTTTTTAACCGCAGGGCTGCGGCTGCCGAGCCGGTCACGACACACTTGATATTGGGGTATCGGTCAGTGATGGATTTCAGATACTGTTCCCAGTTTTTCAGGTACTGGATTTCATCGAAGAAAGCATAGACTTCGTCTTTGCGGTAATCCAGTGCATTCAACGTGCAAAACGCAGCCAGAAGCTGCTCCATGTCCATTCCGTTGTAGACAGGATGATCGACAGATATATAGCAGATACACCGGGGATTTACTTTTTCATTAATCATTTTCTGGATAATGTGGTGTATGAGTACCGTCTTTCCTACCCGTCTTGGTCCGAGTAAAACAATAGATCTCTTTATCTTTTTATCGATGACATACGGGTAGAGGAGACTGAAATAGTCTCTCGGTTTCAAGTCGTTAAAATACCTTGGGATTTTATGAGGATGTTCAAGCCATGGATTTTCAACTCGAATCATTCGTTCGATTTGTGCTTTCGATATCGTTTTCAATAGTATTCCTGAATAATGTCAGTCTACTGATATTATAACACATAAAGTCAAAATAATGTCAATGCTCTGATATTATTCTATTATTAGTATACAGACGAAGTAATAGGGGCGGCTGTTAGAGAGCGTCTTTTATCTGACGGGCAAGCTTCGGGGTGATGGAGCAATAATAAAACAGGAACTATGAAAAGCTAACATTCCTTCAGTTTTGTGAAATAATCGTCCCGACTGACCCCCAGTATCCTCAGGTTATTTTTGATGATGAAAACGGGCAGGTCTTTTTCCATTGGGAATACAATAGGTCTTATGAGATTTTCACGATTGTAGATTCGGTGGTCGCATTCTTCCCGCACAAACCGGCAGCCACATTTGAGTATGACGCATTCGAATCTTTGCCAGGGGATTGGTACTATTCGAGGCAGTTTAGACACCTGAAGGGATATTTACCGATTCTTCGGTAGATTTGTAGACAGGCGGCTGCCAGCCTTGTTTATTCGGGACTTTTTTCCACCCGCATTCCTTCATGACTTCATCAAGTGTACCCATTTTGGCAGTCTCAGTGAGGAATAGTCGGGCAGCTTCAGCGAATCGTTCACGTGCCGCTTCTTCGGTCGGACCGCAGCTGGAAAGGTCCAGGGCAGGTGAATAGGCAATGATGTTTTTGCCTTCTTTAAATAATATAACCGGTATCTTCGCTTTGATTTCCTGCATATTTTGTTCCTGACATTTCGTACTTATAGTAGACATGAATAACGGATAATGTCAATTCCCTGAAATTATTGTACCATAACTGATGTATTTATCAAAAAATGGGTTTTTCAGGAGAACAGTACGTATATTCGTTGTCATTTATCTGTAAAGACAAAATAATGTCAATGCTCTGACATTATTTCGTTATTAGTATATAGACGAAGTAATAGAGGCGGCTGTTACAGGGCGTCTTTTATCTGACGGGCAAGCTTCGGGGTGATACCGGGGACGGAGGAGAGGTCTTCGACGGATGCTGCCCGCACGCCGCGAATCGAACCGAATTCCTTTATCAGTGCCCGGCGTTTCTTCGGGCCGATACCCGGGACTTTATCGAGCGAGGATTGTACCGCCTGCCTGTTTCGGATACTCTTGTGGTAGGTGATGGCGAAGCGGTGGGCTTCATCCCGCAGCCGCTGGAGCATTTTCAGCCCGGAAGAGTCCGGCGGCAGAATCACCGGTATCGATTTGTGCGGCAGGAATATTTCTTCATGCTGCTTGGCAATACCGGCTATCGGAATGGTTTCAGCCCTTAGCTCTTTCATCACCGGCAGCACGGCATTGAGCTGGCCTTTGCCGCCGTCGATGAGCACCAGGTCGGGTGGTTCAGCCCAGTTCGATTCATCATTGTTTTCTTTATTTTCATTGAATCGCTTGAACCGGCGGGTCAGTACTTCCCGGAGCATGGAATAGTCGTCCGCTCCTTCCACCGTTTTTATCCTGAACCGGCGGTACTTCGCCGTGTCCGGTTTCCCGTCAGTGAACACGACCATGCTGCCGACGGCATTCGTGCCCTGGATATTGGAGATGTCGTAGCACTCCATCCGTCTCGGCAGGTTCGGCAGGTCGAGCCCCTCCTGTATCTCTTCCATCCCTTCTTCATAGTTGGTGAACGAAACGTGCTGTTTGATTTTTATCTGCCGGAGGCTCTGAACGGCGTTTTCAGCGACGATTTCAACAAGTTTTTTCTTGCTGCCGCGCGAAGGAGTTTCAATGGTAACGGAGGCACCTCGTTTTTTTCGCAGCCACTCTTCTATCACTGCCTTGTCCTCGACTTCATGCTGAAGCAGCAGGACCGGCGGGACGTACGGAGCTGAACCGTAAAACTGCTTGATGAACCCGGTCATAATCGGCACCGGTTCCTCGGATTCGACCCCCTGGAGGGTGAATCCTTCCCGCCCGATGAGCCGGCTGCCCCTGATGAAGAAAACCTGGACGTATGCCCGGTCGTTTTCGGTGACGAAAGCGATGACGTCCTGTTCGCCTTTGACCCGGGCAGCGAGTTTCTGGCTTTCAATGACATTATTAATCGATTGTACCTGGTCGCGGAGTACGGCGGCTTTTTCGAAATCGAGAGATTCCGAGGCTTTCTGCATCCGGCTTTCAAGGCTGCGAATCACCTTGTCCTGCCGGCCTTCGAGGAACATGATGACCTGCCGTATCATATCCATGTATTCCTGTTTACTGACAGCTCCGACGCACGGGGCGAGACACTGGTGAATATGAAAATTCAGGCAGGGACGTTTTTCTTTCCCGGTAATCGGTTTCGTACAGGAGCGAAGCGGGAAGATGCCCTTCAGTACCTTGATAGTCTGTTTCAGCGAACGGGAGCTGGAAAACGGCCCGAAGTACCTACCTCCGTCTTCTTCGATGGTACGGGTCAGGAACACCCTCGGCCATTCCTCGTTCAGCGAAATTTTCAGGTACGGGTAGGATTTGCCGTCCTTAAGACGGACATTGTAGTACGGCTGATGCCTCTGGACGAGGTTGTATTCGAGGATGAGCGCCTCTTCTTCGGTGCCGGTGACGAAGTATTCGAGGTCGGCGATATGCTCGATGAGCCGCTGCGTTTTCGGTGTCTGCCCCTGGGGGTGGGTGAAATAGGACTTGACCCGATTTTCCAGGCTGTTCGACTTGCCGACGTAGATAATCGTCCCCTCGGCGTCTTTGAAGATATAGACTCCCGGGTTTGTCGGTAACTGCCTCAGGTGCTCTTTGATAAGTTCGTTCGGTGCGTTCATGACTCCCTGAGAACATTATAATGTATGAGTGGGACAATACAAAATCGACATAAAAAAAGAGGAGATTTTTCACTCCTCTTTTTCAAAATCATACGTTGATAAAGCTACATACCCTGGTTGAGATTCGCCAGGAATTCGGCGTTGTTCTTGCTCTTTCTCATCCGTTCGAGTACCCGCTCCATGGCTTCGGCATAGTTATTCGAGTCATTTCCAATCATCGATACCATCCGTCTCAGCAGCCATGACTTCTGAAGTGTCGGCCCGTCCATGAGCAGTTCTTCACGCCGTGTTCCGGAGCGTTCGACATCGATTGCCGGGTAGGTGCGCCGTTCGGCAAGCCTGCGGTCGAGATGCAGTTCCATGTTGCCGGTGCCTTTGAATTCTTCGTAAATAAGGTCGTCCATGCGGCTGCCGGTATCGATGAGGCAGGTAGCGATTATCGTCAGGCTGCCGCCTTCTTCCGTATTACGGGCTGCACCGAAGAAATGCTTGGCCGGATACAGTGCGCCGGGGTCGATACCGCCGGAGAGGGTTCTGCCGCTCGAAGGCATGGCCAGGTTGTAGGAACGGGTCAGACGGGTGATACCGTCGAGGAGCATGAAGACGTCCTTACCGCTTTCAACCATTCGTTTCGCTCTGTTAAGTGCCAGTCCGGCAACGCGGACATGGTCTTCGACAGGCTCATCGAAGGTGGCAGCCACGACTTCACCTCTGACCGAGCGTTTCATATCGGTGACTTCTTCAGGCCGCTCGCCGATGAGGCAGACCATCATGTGAATATCACTGTAATTTTCGGAGACCGAATGGGCAATCGATTTCAGAATGGTTGTTTTACCGGCTTTCGGCGGCGAAACAATCAGTCCGCGCTGCCCTCTGCCGATAGGAGCGACAAGATTGATGAGGCGGGAAGCGATGTCGTTATCCGGCCCTTCGAGGTTGACTATCCTGTCAGGGAATGTCGGCACCAGTGAACCGAAGTGAGGCCGATTTTTCGCCATTTCGGGATTGATATCGTTGACCGCTTCGATTCTCAGCAGGCTGAAGTATTTTTCTCCCGCTCGTGCCGGCCTGCCCTGGCCGACGACCATGTCGCCGTCCCGGAGGCCGAAGCGCCGTATCTGCGACTGAGAAACGTAAATGTCTGTCGCACTCGGTAACAGGGTATCGTTACGGAGAAAGCCGTACCCGTCAGCCATGATTTCGAGAATACCGCCGCAGAAGGTATTACCTTCCTGTTCGGTGTAGGCCTGAAGCAGACGGATGACGAGGTCCTGCTTTCTGAGCCCGGTGTAATTCGTTATTCCCATTTCTTTAGCCATATCGACCAGTTCATCTCTCGTCTTGCTTTCGAGTTGGCCGATATCCATTTTCAGTATTTCATTTTCCATGGCTGTGCTTCCTTCACTGGTGGTATTTTGTTTCAGACAGTTTTATGCTGCCTTGTTTTATTTTCGACTGTTTATTTTTTTCTATTGGTTTGTATTTTTCAGAGAAACGACCGGTGATTCAGACGGGTATCCGGTTGACTTTCTGTTGATGGTTTTATAAGGAAAAAGATGCGATACGTGCTTGTCCTGTCGTTTTAACTGCCGGCGTTCAGTGGTAAGGTTGATTGAGCGCCTTCCCGCAATACCGTTTTTGCTGCTCCGATAAAGTCGCAGAACAGCGGGTGGGGACGCCCCGGACGGGAGCCGAATTCGGGGTGGAATTGGCTGCCGACCATCCAGGGATGATTTTTAACTTCACATATTTCAACGAGGTTCCCGTCAGGCGAAAGTCCGCTCAATATCAGTCCGGCCGCTTCAAGTTGCTCGCGGTACGAATTATTGAACTCGTAACGGTGCCGGTGACGTTCCTGAATCAACGACGTCCCGTATGCCTGGTAGCTCAGGGTGTTTTCCTTGATTCGGCAGGGGTAATTCCCCAGCCGCATCGTGGCTCCTTTATCCAGCAGGTGACTCTGGTCGGGCATAAGGTCAATCACCGGATGCCTGGTATCGGGGGCAAACTCGGTTGAATTCGCATCAGCGGTTTTCAGAACGTAACGGGCGAATTCAATGACCATGACCTGCATACCGAGACAGAGACCGAAGTACGGGATATTGTGCTCCCTGGCGTATTGAGCCGCGGCAATCATTCCTTCGATGCCGCGAATCCCGAAACCGCCCGGGACGATGATTCCCTGGACATCATTCAACTGACTGCAATCGTCCTGCCGGAGTGATTCCGAATGCACCCAGACAAATTCTATACTCCGGTTATGGATGACACCGGCGTGGCAGAGCGCTTCTCTGACCGAATAATAGGCGTCATGCAGTTCGACATATTTACCGACAAGGGCGATTTTTACCGGCGGCTTCGGTTCTTTCAGTGATTGAACCAGCCCCCGCCATTCGGTGAGGTCGCAGTTGTCCGATTCAAGCTTCAGTTTTTCCGAAATGAGTTCTCCCATTTTTGCTTCTTCGATGAGAAGGGGTACCTCATAGATGCTGTCTATCGTCGGCATCGGTATGACCGCCCGCTTTTCGACATCGCAGAAGAGAGATATCTTCGCCCTGATATCGTCCGAAATAGGAAAATCGCTTCGGCAGACGATGATGTCCGGCTGGATACCGATGCGCCGAAGCTCGTTGACGCTGTGCTGGGTGGGCTTGGTTTTCAGTTCGTGGGTCGTCCCGAGATAGGGAAGGAGGGTGACGTGTATGTAGAGAACGTTGTCTCTTCCGACGTCGTTCCTCATCTGCCGGATGGCTTCGAGAAACGGCTGTCCTTCGATATCCCCGACCGTCCCGCCGATTTCTATGATGAGGACGTCTGCGCCGGATGTCTCGGCCAGGGTGGTGAACCGCTGTTTTATTTCATTGGTAAGGTGCGGGATTATCTGTATCGTTCCGCCGAGAAAATCGCCTCTGCGTTCCCTGGCGATAACCGAGCTGTAGATTTTGCCTGATGTAACATTCGATTGAGCGGTAAGGTTGATATCGACGAATCGTTCATAATTTCCAAGATCGAGGTCTGTTTCAGCTCCGTCCTGAGTGACGAATACTTCTCCGTGCTGGTAGGGTGACATGGTGCCCGGGTCTACGTTGAGATACGGGTCAAGTTTCATGAGAGATACGGAGATGTTCCGACTTTTCAGGATAGTTCCCAGCGAAGCGACAGTTATACCCTTACCTACGGAACTTACTACACCACCGGTTACAAAAATATATTTTGACATACAAGAAAATCCAGGTAATATATCAACGGTGTATGAAAGCTTACATAAAATGGGACTCGGGAAAGAATGACTTGGGGTTTTTTTTATTATATTGATATGTATTTCATTTTGTCAAGGTTTTATCTGAACATTCTTTTTTCGGTGATGGTTTCGGGAATGAACAGGCATCTTGAAATCGTTTTTGTATGTGATATAGTAGTATTTGTATCAGGAGGGAGCTATGAACAGTTCGGTCATCCTCTCGGTTGGCGAGGCGTTTCACCTGAAAACCGGCAAGGACTGGATACTCTACGGAGGCATGCCGTCCGATGATGTGTTCTCAATTATACAGAAAAAACAGAACGGGTATCAGGGGTACGCCTGGAACCTGTTTTTTTCACGGAAGCAGACGGAGATAACCGTCGACGGTGTTCCTCTGTACGTCGAAAGCGTCAGTCCCCAGGAAATCCGTATCCGGGTACGGTAGCTGATAAACTGATATATGCTTGAATCCTCAGGGAGGTCGGATTATGAATCTTTCACCGGAAGAACGAAGAAGAATCTACGAAGAAGAAAAAGCCAGGATTGAGGCGGAATCAACCTCAAAAAATACCGGACGGCAGCCATCACCGGAAACGACCACCGGACTGGATACCAATATCGCTTCGATGCTCTGTTATGTCGGAGGCTGGGTTACCGGTATCATTTTTCTGATTATCGAACAGAAAAGCCGCATGGTGCGGTTTCATGCAGCCCAGTCGATTGTTATCTTCGGGCTGTTGACGATTATCGGAACGATGCTGAAAATCATCCCCTTTGTCGGTGATGCTTTTTCGGCCATTGTCGGGATATTCGGTTTCATTCTCTGGATTGTCCTGATAGTGAAAACAGCTACCGGACAGCCGATGAATTTCGGCTGGATTTCGGAAGTCGCTGAAAAACTGGCCGGTACCGGAGCTTTTTCCCGGCCGGTCAACCAGGACGGAGCCGCCTCCGGAACGGCAGCCCGGGAAACCGTAACGGAAGCTGCTGCGATTGCTGAACAACCTGCTGCCCGTCCCTCATCGGCAAATATCGAAAAGGTAATCGAGGGAAAAGTTGAAGAGTACTTTAACCGGGGTAAAACCGGAAGAGTTGCCTCATCTGCGTTCTCGATTGCTTTCAGTATTGCCGCGCTTGTGTTCTTTAACTATTTCAACAGTTATGTTGCCTGGTACTCATCGGACCGGGTGGCCGGCTCCATCATCTGGATGCGGACGCCCTTCTTTACCGACGATATCAGTCTCTGGCTGCCGGTGCTGACGGCTGCCATGGTCGTTGCCATCGTCGGCCACATTATCATGATAATTTATGACCGCTATATTTTCCGGGAACTGATGCTGATTGTTATCGACTGTTTTTCCCTCGCGTCGGCAATCGTTCTCTTTACCGTTTTCCCCTTCGATTTTTCTGTTATCCCCGATACCTCGGTTGCCGGCTGGGTGGATGTCAGCGTCTATATCACCCTCCTGGTCGTCTGTATCGGCATCGGTATCGGTATCCTCGTGAAAGCCATTAAACTGCTCGTCAATGTTCTGCAGGGAAAGGTGGACTACCGGCCGTAGCGTTTTACGTATCCAGGTATAAGGGCAGGCTGTCATCAGCCTGCCCTTTTTTCGTTTTCGCACGACCGGTTTTTCCCGTTACGTAAAACACAGCTTGACATTCGTTGTTTGGAATTGTAAAGTTAACTTTATAAAAAAGACAAGTTAGCGATACATGTCGATGCAATCGGAACGCTCCGCCGTGAAACAACAAGCTGCCGAAACAATACAAAACAACACTCACCGCCGGTCGGTCCTGACGGGGCTTGCTCTGATTCTTGCCGCTGCCGTTATCCTTTCATTTTTTCTCGGACGATACCCCGTGTCTCCTTCGGAATTGTGGGGCATCATTGCTTCGAAAGTATTCCCGATTGAACCGTACTGGACCGACCTCATGGAAAAGGTCGTTTTCAATGTCCGTCTGCCTCGAATTGCCCTCGCCTGTCTCGTCGGTTGCTGTCTTGCCTCGGCCGGCGCGTCCTATCAGGGAATATTTCAGAATCCCATGGCTGCCCCCGATATTCTGGGAGCCTCCGCCGGAGCCGCCTTCGGGGCTGCCGTGGCGATTTTAAATGATGCGAGCGGTCTGGTCATTACTCTTTCGGCGTTCGTTTTCAGTCTCCTGACCGTGATGCTCGTGTATTGCGTCAGTAAAAAAACGCGGGGTTCGAAGGTGCTCGGTCTGATTTTGTCGGGTATCATGGTCAGTTCCCTCTTTTCCGCCGGGACATCCTTC
>CAYSQK010000009.1:0-19636 GCA_964433075.1 uncultured Dehalococcoidales bacterium | reverse complement strand
CACCACCCTATCCTACACTCTTTCCCTACACGACGCTCTTCCGATCTGTCGTTCAATTTCCTTTTCCAGTTTCATGGCTTCTTTTTTCGGAAGTCTGTTGAATTCCCCTCTGGCCTGCTGATCTTCAAGACGCACCAAATAGTCAATACGTGACTGGATGGTTGCGAAATTTGTTAAGACTCCACCAATCCATCTCTGGTTGACGTAATACATGTTGCAGCGCCTGGCTGCATCTTCTACGGCTTCCTGTGCCTGCTTCTTGGTGCCGACGAAAAGGACCTTTCCGCCATCAGCGACAACTTTCGTGACGAATTCACATGCTTTTGCGAGCATGACGGTTGTCTGTTCCAGGTCGATAATATGAATGCCTTCCCTCTTCGTGAAGATGTATTTCTTCATGCGAGGATGCCATCGACTGGTCTGGTGACCGAAATGAGCCCCAGCTTCCAGAAGCTGTTTTACTGAAACAATTTCTGGCAAATCCACACCCCTTTCTTAATTACAAACTAGGATAAAGTATATCATATCATTTTGCACCCGGCAATAATATGAATGTACCCCGTGTAACCTATCCAGTATACCAGTTTGTGCCGCCGATGAGAATAGCGGTGATAAACAGCAATGGGACGGCAGCAACTCCGGTAACGGATTACCGGTCGAAATACAAGGAAAAACGGCGTGAAAATTACGGCATTCGGTTACCGATTAAACACGAAATTGATATAACGAGTTACATAAATACCCTTTATACCGGCCAATAATTGAAAAAAAGGTGAAAAAAGACGTAAACAAATCCAAAAAACATTTTGACAAGCACGAAATCTCGTTGTACAATATGGAAAATGGTTGCCGTATACCGTATTAATGACCAGGTGGAGCACAGGTTGCGATGAGTACAGAAAATGCTGTTTCAGACGTTGTTCTCAGCGGGTTGCCCGCTCTGGATAACCTCGTTCAGGGGTTACGGTTCGGCGACAATGTCGTATGGCAGGTTGACCGTCTCGAAGATTACCCGATGGTGGTACGCCCGTACATGGAGCAGGCAGTCAGGGATAACCGGGTGTGCGTGTACCTCAGATTTGCTCCTCACCCGATGGTGCTGACCCCTCAACCGGGCCTCGACATCATCGAAATCGATCCGTCACCCGGATTCGATTATTTTACCGGTCAAGTGCACCATGTCATAGAAAAATACGGCAAACGGGCTTTTTACGTGTTCGATAATCTTTCGGCACTCGTTGAAGAATGGGCGACCGACGAACTGCTGAACAATTTTTTCAAAGCGACCTGTCCGTACCTCTATACCATCGAAGCGGTGGCGTATTTTGCCCTGCGGCGCGGCCAGCACGGGCACCGGGCGATTTCCGGTATCCGCAATACGACACAGGTACTCATCGATATCTATCACGTTGCCGGCGATACCTATATTCAGCCTCTGAAAGCTTCGGGACGATACTCCCAGCAGATGTTTCTGCCCCACCGGATGACCGATGAAGGGTGGGAACCGGTATCAAGGAGCGGCGATGCCGCCAAGATTCTGGCGACGGCGGTGAAGAAACCGCTGGGAACGAACCCTGAATCGATAGCCCCCTGGGATGATGTGTACCGGAAACTGCTGCAGAACCGGGAGGGTAATGAAGCCGGGGATGACATCGACCGTGAAACGCAGGTTCTCAAGGAATCATTATCCCGCATGATGGTCGGCAACCACTGGAAGCTGATTCAACTGGCGAACCGGTACATGACCCTGAACGATTTGCTCCATATCCGGGACCGGCTCATCGGTTCGGGGAGAATCGGCGGAAAAGCTGCCGGAATGCTGCTGGCACGGAGTGTCCTTCAGTCCGGCGAAGGTGCGACCGATCTGACGAAGGTTCTCGATGAGCACGATTCTTTCTACGTAGGGTCGGATGTTTTCTTTACTTTCCTCGTCAATAACGACCTTTTCAAGGCAAGACTTGAATTAACAAGGTCGGGCACGATTTCCCGCGATGAATTCGAACGACTGGAGGAAAAATTTCTGGCAGGGACGTTTCCCGAAGAGATAATGGAGCAGTTCCGGGGAATGATCGATTACTACGGACAAGCCCCGATTATCGTTCGTTCATCGAGTCTGCTCGAAGACGGTTTTACCGATGCTTTTGCCGGTAAATACCGGAGTGAATTCTGTACGAACCAGGGGAGTCCGGACGAAAGGCTCGACGCTTTTCTGACGGCTATCAGGCAGGTATACGCGAGCGCCCTGAATCCTGATGCGCTGGCGTACCGTCACCGCCGGGGACTGGGTGAAGGCGATGAGCAGATGGCGGTTCTGGTGCAGCGGGTTTCCGGTATGCCGTACAAGAAGTATTTCTTTCCGACCCTTGCCGGGGTTGCCTTTTCACGGAACCTGTACGCATGGACCGACCGAATCGATCCTCAGAAGGGGATGATACGGCTGGTGTTCGGGTTGGGAACCCGGGCGGTTAACCGGGTGACGGGCGATTATCCCAGGATGATTGCGGTAAGCCATCCAAAAATACGGCCGGAGACCGGCATGGAGGTTGCCCGGTATTCGCAGAAAATGGTCGATGCCCTCAACCTCGATGACAACACGTTTGTTACCGAGCCGTTCACCACGATTATCAAAGGAAACAATTACCCGGCGCTCGAGCTTTACACATCCGAAATTTCCGAAGGGTACCTGCGGGACTGGTTCGTGAAATCGCCGGAGAGTTCGGGCGATAATCTGGTGCTGACGTTCAACAACATGATACATCAGACGAAGCTGATTGAGACCATCGGCGAGATGGTAGCCAGGCTGGAACAGGCCTGGGGGCAGCCGGTCGATGTTGAATTTACGGCTCATATCGATGAGGGTAATACCATCAGGGTCAATCTGCTGCAATGCCGTTCGCTGCGGGTGCCGACGCTTGCCGGCAGCGATGTGACCATACCGGAAGAACTTGATACCAGGCAGATTCTCTTCCGCTCGAACCGGGCAATCAATGCCGGTATGATACGGAATATCGGTTACATTATATATATCGACCCGAAAGAGTATGCCGAGGCTCAGCATGCCGATGCCCGCCGGACGCTGGGCCGCATTGTCGGAATGCTGAACAATCGACTTGAAACCAGCGACTGCAAAATCATGATGATGGGGCCGGGGCGGTGGGGCAGCAACAACATCGACCTCGGCATAAACGTCGGGTATTCAGAAATCGATAATACCTCGATTCTTGTGGAAATCGCCCGTGAAAAAGCCGGCCACACGCCGGAGGTTTCATACGGTACCCACTTTTTTCAGGACCTCGTGGAATCAAACATTCTGTACCTGCCGGTTTATCCGGACGAACCGGGGTCTGATTTCAATACCGGTTTCTTTTCTTCATCGCCGAATGCCCTTGAAGAGGTACTTCCCGATGCCGGTGATTTCAGCGGCCTTGTCCGGGTCATCGATGTTGCGAAGGCGACGGGCGGGAAGACGGCGAATGTGATTGCCGACCCGCAGACAAGAAAAGCGGTCTGTTATCTCGAAATCAATGAAAATTCTGAATTCGATACAGGAGAGAGAGGATACAACAATGAATCTACAGAGACCTAATGGAGATGATGCAACCAGAACAGCCAATCGTTCCAGAAGCATAGTTCCTTCGAGCGGGCTATGCTCACGGTGTGTGGACGGCTGCACCGGGAACTGCGAGGTGTTCAAAGCAACCTTCCGCAGCCGGGAACTCATTTATCCGGGACCGTTCGGTGATATTACCGCCGGCGGCGACAAGGATTATCCGGTCGATTACTCCCACCTTAACATTCAGGGGTACGCGCTGGGAGCGAAAGGCTTGCCGGAAGGTGTGACTGCCGACTCCGATTCCGCCATTTTTCCAGCGGTGGATACCGAGGCTGAGTACGGCTGGGACAGGAAAGTTGCCATGAGTCTGCCGGTCTTTACGGGCGCTCTCGGTTCGACCGAGATAGCCAGGAAGAACTGGGAGCATTTTGCCATCGGTGCGGCACTCAGCGGCATTACCCTTGTCTGCGGCGAGAACGTCTGCGGAATCGATCCCGGACTTGAGCTTGATTCCGAAGGAAAGATAACCCTTTCACCGGAGATGGACCGCCGTATCGAAACGTACCGCCGGTACCATGCCGGTTACGGTGAAATTCTGGTACAGATGAATGTCGAAGATACCCGTCTGGGAGTAGCCGAGTACGTCAGCCGGAAGCACGGTCTCGATACCATCGAACTGAAGTGGGGGCAGGGTGCCAAGTGTATCGGCGGCGAAATAAAAGTCAACAGTCTCGAGCGGGCGCTCGAACTTCAAAGGCGGGGTTACATCGTTACCCCTAATCCGTCCCATCCGCTCAGCCAGGCGGCTTTCAAGGATGGTTCGCTGAAGGAATTCGAGCGGCACAGCCGTCTCGGTTTCATCGACGAAGAAAAGTTTTACGAAGAAATCGACCGTCTGCGGGGGCTCGGTTTCAAACGGATTACCCTGAAAACAGGTGCTTACAGCCTGCGCGAACTAGCCATGGCAATCAAGTGGAGTTCGAAAGCGAAGATAGACCTGCTGACCATCGACGGCGCCGGCGGCGGGACAGGGATGAGTCCCTGGAGAATGATGGAGGAGTGGGGTATCCCCTCCCTTTACCTGCACGCGGCGGCGTGGGAATTCTGCGACCGGCTGGCCGGGCGGGGAGAACGGGTTCCCGATATTGCGTTCGGCGGCGGTTTCAGCAGCGAGGACGGTGTGTTCAAGGCACTGGCGCTGGGGGCACCGTTCGTGAAAGCGGTCTGCATGGGCAGGGCACTGATGATTCCGGGAATGGTCGGCAAGAACATTGCGCAATGGCTGAAAGAAGGCAAACTGCCGAATACCGTCAGCCAGTTCGGTTCGACACCGGAAGAGATATTTGTCTGTTACGAGGAAGTCAAAGATATTGTCGGACCGGATGAAATGAAGGACATTCCGCTGGGAGCGCTCGGTATTTACAGCTACTGCGAAAAACTGAGGGTCGGTTTACAGCAGATAATGGCCGGTGCCCGGTGTTTCAGCCTTCAGGCAATCAGCCGGAAAGACCTGATGTCGCTGACACAGGAATGCGCTGCCGTTACCGGTATCCCGTACCTGATGGAGGCGTACCGGGAAGAAGCGCTCGATATTCTGGACGGACGTACCGGTAAATACAGCGACCTCGATACTATCGGTTCCCTTATCAGCTACGTCGGGGCATCACGGAGGTTACGCACGTACGAATAATATCTGACGAATAACCGGGAACCATGTCCGGGTAATTGACCGGTACAATAGAGAAAATGTCCGAGGGGCGTACTGTCGATTGACACATCGTTCAATTGACAGTGCGCCTTTATTTTCTTATAATTGACCGGTAATAGGTTGCCGCTGCCCGGAGGTTTCAGGTTCTGTGGGGTTTGAGAATCAGGATGTCGAACGAAAAGTCCTGGCCATACTAAGCACCCTTGGGGATTCCCAGGTGCCGGTAGGGTCGCGGATAATTGCCAAGCGTTTAAAAGAGCAGGGCGTCGACCTCGGTGAGCGGGCGGTCAGGTATCACCTCAAGCTGATGGATGAGCGTGGGCTGACTGAACTGGTCGGGCGGAGAGACGGCCGGACGATTACCGAAGTCGGTCAGTCCGAGCTGAAGAAAGCTCTCGTTGCTCATAAAGTCGGGTCAGCCTTATCGAGAATCGAAGTTCTGGCATTTCGGACGACCTTCGATTTAACGAAGCGGACCGGCTCCATTCCGGTCAATGTTTCCTTCTTCTCCGAGAACGAATTCAACAAAGCCCTCAAGGTAATGAAACCCGTTTTTCAATCGGGTCTGTGCGTCAGTGACCTGGTGGCGGTTGCCCGAAGCGGGGAATCGTTTGGCGATTTATCCGTTCCCGAAGGAAAAGTCGGACTGGCGACCGTCTGCAGCATTCTCATTAACGGAACGCTCCTCAAAGCGGGGATACCCATCGATTCGAAATTCGGCGGTATTATTCAGAT
Organism: uncultured Dehalococcoidales bacterium; assembly: GCA_964433075.1. Classification (GTDB taxonomy): domain Bacteria; phylum Chloroflexota; class Dehalococcoidia; order Dehalococcoidales; family UBA2162; genus MGML01. The sequence goes on along the minus strand of CAYSQK010000009.1, from coordinate 13,640 downwards.
AAAAAACAACAAGCCGCTGCGCTTCGTCGAACTGATACACTATGACGGCAGTTCTCTTGACCCCACGGAGATATTTATCAGAGCCAGCATGACGTCAGTCTCCAAGGTTATCGCCACGGGAAACGGTGAAATCCTGGCGAATTACCGGGAAGTGCCGGCTATCTGCAAGCCGCTCGTCGATGAAGTTCAGGCGAAACTTGAAGCAGCCGGTATCAAGGGCATTCTGGTTTCCGGAAATGTCAGTGAACCGGTGTGTGAGGTTCCGATTGAGCTGAATAAAGTCGGCCTGGTTCTCACCGGCGGTCTGAATCCGGTTGCCGCCGCCGTCGAGGCCGGTGTTACGTGTGAAAGTCATGCCATGAGCACGGTTGTCGACTATACAATACTCAGGAAAATTACCGAGGTTTAGGATGAAAGAAGTAAAAGTAATACCCTGTCTTGATATCAAAGACGGCAGGGTAGTCAAAGGAATCAATTTTACAGACCTGCGTGATGCCCGCGACCCTGTTGAAGCGGCTGAAACCTACTGCCGCGAAGGGGCTGACGAACTGGTATTTCTCGATATCTTCGCGACCGTACAGAACCGGAAAACCCGTCTGGAATGGGTGAAGCGGGTCTGTGATGTCGTCACCGTGCCTTTCGCCGTTGGCGGCGGTATCGGAAGCATCGAGGATATGAAAGCGCTCATCGATATGGGGGTCAGTAAGGTTTCGATTAACACCTCAGCGGTGAAAAACCCTCAGTTAATCAGTGATGCCGTTCGGGAGTTCGGCAGGGACAGGCTGGTTGTCGCAATCGACGGACGGAAAAATCCGTCCGGCAGCGGCAAACCGAGACTTGAGGTTGTGGTTCGCAGTGGTGAAGAGGGCTCGGGGCTTGATATCGTTGCCTGGGCAAAGAAAGTAGAAGAACTCGGGGCGGGAGAGATTCTCCTGACGAGCAAGGATGCTGACGGCACAAAAGCAGGGTATGACATCGAGATGACGAAAGCGGTTGCGGAAGCGGTATCGATTCCGGTTACCGCTTCCGGCGGCGCCGGAACGCTCGAACACCTCCGCGAAGCGGTCGTCCTCGGGAAAGCTTCGGCGGTGCTGGCAGCTTCGATATTCCACTTTGGTGAAATACGTATACCGGAAGCGAAAGCTTATTTGAAGAGTCAGGGAATCAATGTCAGGGATTGATTCCGGGATTTCATGTCAGGCATACCGGTATCGCAAAAAGATATTAAATTACGGTGAGGAGTAGAAACCATGTCAGAAATCAATCCTTTTGAAGTGGCACAGCGTCAGATCGACGCCTGCGCGAGAATCCTGAAGCTGACGCCTGAAGTGACGGCAATGCTGAAGACTCCCCTGCGGGAACTTCACGTAGCACTGCCGGTACGCATGGATGACGGGGCCGTCAAGGTCTTTCAGGGGTTCAGGGTGCATTACAACGATGCGCTTGGTCCTACCAAGGGCGGCATCAGGTTCCATCCCGATGAAACAATCGATACGGTCAGGGCGCTGGCGTCATGGATGACCTGGAAATGTGCGCTGCTGAATCTGCCTCTCGGCGGCGGCAAGGGCGGCGTTATCTGCAATCCGAAAGAACTCTCCGTCGGTGAACTCGAACGGCTCAGCCGGGCGTATGTCAGGGCGGTTTTCCCGTTCCTCGGTCCCGAAAAAGACATTCCGGCACCGGATGTCTACACCACGCCTCAGATTATGGCCTGGATGATGGACGAATATTCGGTGATTGCCGGGAAACCGCAGTTCGGGGTCATCACCGGCAAGCCGCTCATTATCGGCGGTTCACCCGGTCGCGGCGATGCAACTGCCCGGGGCGGCATGTTCACCATACGCGAAGCGGCGAAGACACTCGGCATCGACCTCAGCAAGGCGAAGGTTGCCGTTCAGGGATTCGGGAATGCGGGTTCGTTCGCTGCCCAGCTTTGTCATGATTTGTTCGGGTCGACAATTATCGCAGTCTGCGACAGCAAGGGCGGAACCACCTGTCCGGCAGGAGTCGACCTGGCTGTTGCCAGCGACTGCAAGAAGCAGACCGGCTCTGTCTGCAACATGGCGGGCGGTGAATCACTGACAATCGAAGAGGTCCTCGAACTCGATGTCGATATTCTTATCCCGGCGGCTGTCGAAAATGTTATTACCGAGCGAAACGCCGGTAAAATCAAGGCTAAAATCATCGCCGAACTGGCGAACGGCCCGACGACTCCGGAAGCAGATGAGATTCTGTACAAAAAGGGCGTTCACATCATCCCCGACTTCCTCTGCAATGCCGGCGGGGTGACTGTTTCCTATTTCGAAATGGTCCAGAACTACTACAAGTATACATGGACTGAGGAAGACGTCCGCTCTCAGCTTGACAGGAAGATGACTGAGGCTTATCATTCTGTCTACAATACCAGCCAGGAATACAAGATTAACATGAGACAGGCTGCCTATGTACGGGCAGTCGAACGTGTTGTTGAAGCGATGAAACTTCGCGGCTGGGTATAAACAGCAGTATACAACCGACGTGTTGCGGTAATGGCGGGAGTCATGTCACGGCATGACTCCCGTTTTATGCGAGCGTGCAGACATGCCTGTAAAGCGCATGTATGTATAAAAAAACAGAAAAAGGCGGCGAATCTGCCACGCGGCCGGTGATATGATGTCACTCGTAGGAAACCTGTGATATTGTTAACCGACTTTATTCTGTGGTATAATGCGTCAAAGCTTTTTAAGAAAAGGTGGAAGGTGTCTGACAATTTAGTTACACAACAGGAAACAAAACTCAGAGACTATGAGTTGACCGTAGTTTACTCGATGGAGCTTGCCGAAGAGAAACTCGAGGCAGCCATAGACAATATCAGGAATTACGTAACGGGCAGAGGCGGAGAAATCAGTGATGTCAAGCGGTGGGGTAAAAGGCGTCTCGCGTATCCTATCAAACACACGATTGACGGGTATTACGTATTGTACCTGTTCAAGATGAAACCTGCCGACGGGAAAGATCTCGAAAACAATTTACGTATCTCCGACGACGTTTTACGACATTTACTGATAGTTGTCGATTAGATACCCGCACGTGAACCCGTTCCTCCCGTACGCTCGCGGAGAGCATAAGGAGTTTTGACAGCATGGTAAGCGTAAACAGAATAATTATTATTGGTAATCTTGGGAGCGAACCTGAAATGAGGTTTACTCCGAATGGAAAACCGGTCACGTCTTTCAGTGTTGCCACAAACCGAAGGTATACCACGAGTGACGGAGAGCGCAGGGAAGAAACGGAATGGTTTACCGTGGTTACCTGGGGGAAGCTTGCGGAGCAGTGTAACCAGTACCTGAATAAAGGAAGGCTGGTATACGTTGAAGGCCGGTTGCGGTCCCACACATGGGAAGGGCAGGACGGTCAGAAACGTTCGCGAAATGAAATCGTTGCGGACCGCGTCAGTTTTATCGACCGGCAGGCAACAACGCAGTACCATGAAGATAAACCCGCCGATAACGGCATGGATGATATTGAACCTGATGATATTCCCTTCTAGGGATAAAAATAATAAACCTGGAAATATGGAGAAGTAGCAAGTGGCGAAAAAGAAACCAATCGGGACTAAACCCAGATTCAGCAGGTCGAAGTATGCACCGAAACGGAAGGTATGCGCCTTCTGTGCTGATAAATCTGCGAAGATAGATTACAAAGACCCGGATAAACTGCGAAGTTTTATTACCGATCGTGCGAAGATTACCCCGCGGCGAAGGACCGGCACCTGTGCCAAGCATCAGCGTGTCCTGGCGGTGGCAATCAAGAGAGCCAGGCATCTGGCGCTTTTACCGTACGTTCCGGCTCATATGCGCAAGGTTGGCAATGTGGTATCGGGGTATTCCCGTGTTGCTGCTCAGCCTGCGGCTCCTGTTCAGCCGGAAGCAGTCGCTGAAGAAGTTCAAGAAGCAGTCGTTGAAGAAGTTAAGGAAGCGGCTGTGGAAGAAAAAGAAATCTCCGCAGAAGCGGAATAAACGAGAATTAGTACCTGTAACCCTCTTCAATAGTTCCAGGTATGATTTGATAAGGGGTTAGAATGCCAAAGAGGACCTATCAACCGAAAAAGATTCCGCGCAGGCGTGAACATGGATTTCTGAAAAGAATGAGCACGAGGGGCGGAAGAGCCGTACTTAAAGCCCGGAGATTAAAAGGGCGCAAGCTCCTTGTTGTTGTTTAACGGCGGGAGGCTTCTGCATTAGTACCCGGAAGGGGGAATAATGAAGAAAGAAGAGCGCCTGATTAAACCTCGCCAGTATGCAAGAGTGTACGGACGGGGTGGTACATGGACAAGCCGGGTTTTAGTCATACGAGCTTTACCGAACGATACGACAGTTACGAGGCACGGATTTTCAATCAGTAAAAGAGTCGGAAATGCCGTAACACGTAATAAAATAAAAAGACGGCTGAAAGAAATTGCCAGGACAGAACCGGTTATTCCGGGGTGGGATATTGTATATATCGCTCGTTCTGCAGCTGCACAGACAGACTTCACCACGTTGAAGCAGACCGTCGAAACGCTGTTGTTGAAAGCGAATTTGTTACATAACGAAACGTTTTCTGCGAACGGAATATCGTAATCACCGGGAGTGGACCCGGTCGGTCAGCAGTATGAAAAAAGTAGCGATGAGCATGATACGGATATACCAGATGACCATATCTCAGGCATTACCGTCGCGATGTCGTTTTCTGCCGACCTGTTCTCAGTATACCTACGAAGCTATAGAAAAGTATGGTCTGTTCAAAGGAGTCTGGCTGGGGTGTAACCGGCTTGCCCGGTGTCACCCTTTGCATCCCGGTGGATATGATCCTGTTCCGTGATGTCCGATAGATTCCTTGCACAGAGAAAATAACGAATGTTGAAAAAACTGAAAAATACCATGGTTCTGGTAAGCCTGACAGCGGTACTGCTGCTGGGTATCGTTTTTGCACCCGGATGTATGGGCTCGAGAGGCGCTGTTTCCGCCGGCTGGGCAGGGGGTATTGTCAATGATGATGTCCTTTACCTCGGCTCGATGAAAGGCAATCTCGTTTCCATCGATCTTACGGACGGGAGCATAATACAGTCGCTGCCTCTCGAAAAAGCCGCTTCTTCAGGCGGGTTTTTAAGCTGCGGACAAGCGGCTTCGAGGGTGGTCATATACAGTTCACCGGTGATTGCCGGAGACCTCGCTGTTATTACCGGAAACGGGAACGGCAGTAAAATCTACGCATTTCCTACCGAGGAGGTTCGTGAAGAACCTCGGTGGGTATATCCCCGCGATACGGAAACCGTTATCGGTACCATCGTCGGCAGTGTCGTCTATGATGGGACGAAGCTGTTCTTCGGCACCGCCAGCAACCGGATATTCGCGCTCGATGCGAAAGACGGTTTCAAGGAATGGGAGACCGAAATCAGTGACATGATATGGTCGACTCCGGCGGTCGATGACGATACACTCTACATCGGCTCGTTCGATAAGAAGTTGTACGCAGTAAATACTGCTGACGGTTCCATCAAGTGGGAATTCGAAACGGAAGGGGCTATTGTGGCTCCGGCGGTTGTCAGCGGGTCGACTGTATATATCGGTTCATTCGACCGGAACCTGTACGCTTTGAATGCAGAAACCGGCACTTTGAAATGGCAGTATCGGGCTGATAACTGGTTCTGGGCACGACCTGTCCTGACGGGAGACACTCTTTACGCTCCGTGTCTTGATGGTAAGGTATATGCCCTGGATATTGCTGACGGGAGCCTGATACAAGAGTACGATTACGAGAATCCGATTTCTTCATCCCCTGTTCTGGTAAACGGTTTGCTTATCTCCGCGACTCAGGAAGGGAAACTCTATTCGATTTCCGTTAATGACGGTGCTGACCGGGGTGTTCTGGCAGCTCTTGATAAGACAGAAAAAATATACGCTGATTTATTTGCTGCCGACGGCAAAGTCTATGTTCACTCGAACGCAGATACCGTGTATGAAATCGATGCCGAAAACGGGGCAAAACGGGAAATAATAATAGAAATAGAATCTGAATAAGATTTAAGTGAGGTAATTCATTTGGAGTGGGTAGGGTTCATCTGGGACCTTATAATACTGAATCCGCTGGTTAATATCCTTATCGTCATGTCCGAATTTCTCTTCGGGAATTTCGGACTGGCGGTTATTGTCCTGACGATTGCTATTAACCTGTTAATGTATCCCCTCACGATGAGGCAACTGAAATCCAGCAAGGCCATGCAGGCAATGCAGGCGGAAGTTGCCGAGATACAGAAAAAGTATGCCAGGGACAAGCAGAAGGCCGCTGAAGAACAGATGCGGCTGATGAAGGAATCGGGCGTCAGCCCGGCCGGATGTCTGCTCCCCATGCTGGTACAGATGCCGGTCTGGATTGCTCTTTATCAGTCCGTCACCCGGTTACTGGCGACCAATCCGGAGGGATTCCTCGGGCTTTCTCAAAGACTGTATGCCTCCTGGGATTCGGTCTTTGCACTGCTGCCGCTTAACAGCGATTTTCTCTGGCTTGACCTCGCGATACCGGACTTCTTTATGGCATTGCTCGTCGGAGCCTCGATGTGGGTACAGCAGAAGATGAGCAGTACGCCCAGCAATAACCCTCAGCAGCAGGCGCAAGCCCAGATGATGAACTGGATGATGCCGCTGATGTTCGGTTTTATTTGTCTTTCAGTACCCAGCGGTCTTGCCTTGTACTGGGTTTCATCGACAGTGATTCGTATTATTCTTCAATATCTAACAACAGGATGGGGAGGGTTAACCTTCTCGAATCCGTTTAAGAGGAGTCCTGCACCAAAGAGCCCTGATACTAAGAAAAACGAAGGGCGCGTACCGCGGCAGAAGAAAGCATTGACGGCAGAAGATACCAGTGCCGATATCGTTATAGAGCCGAGTCCCGCCCGGGAAGAAGGGAAAGATGACCGAGAGTCTGGAGATGAGGGCAAAGACAGTCGAGGAGGCTATTCAAGCAGCTCTCAATCAATTAGGCGTCAGTCGACAGGAAGTCGAAATAAACGTAATAAACGAAGGTAAAACCGGTATACTCGGTATTGGTGCCAATGAAGCGGTCGTCAGAGTTACGCTGCTGAAGGAACCGGGAAACGAGCAGGAAGATGATATTTCCGGGTTCGTTCAGGAAACAGTCAATCGATTGCTCACGCTGCTCGAAATCGATGGTCAAGCCGAGTTTCAGTCCCCTCCTGCCGCAAACGACGAAGAAGCATCAGATTCCATCTCACTTAACATTGTCGGTGAAGATCTTGGAATACTCATCGGACGCAGAGGGCAGACACTTTCATGTCTCCAGTATATTGCCCGGCTGATTGTCGGCCATCAGAAACGCAACTGGAAGCCGGTCGTGCTTGATGTCGAAGGATATAAACAGCGGCGGTATGAAGCCCTTCAAGCTTTTGCACTGCAGATGGCTGAGCAGGTGAAAACAAAGAAGATGTCGTTTACCCTCGAGCCGATGTCTGCATATGAGCGGCGCATCATTCACCTGGCGCTGGCCGACCATCCTGATGTTATTACGGAGAGTATCGGTCTGGGTGATGCCCGTCGGGTGGTCATCATGCCGAAGGAATACTAGCACGGTACGTTCCGGATATGTCCGGTATACATTGACAAAATTGCAGGGGTGGTTTACCCTTTTATTGTAAAGGCAGTGACGGAGAAGAGTAGGAAAACTCCGGGCAGTCAGCGAGTCTGGTAAGGTGAGAGCAGATGTGGCCGGGTTTCTGAAAATCACTCCTGAGCCGTCAACCGAATGTTCCGGGTGCGCCGGAGCTTGTAGGCTTGAACGGGTTCGCCGCCCGTTATCAGCGGCGGAGGCATGGTAGCGTGCCTCATTGAGAGCCCCGTATTTTACGGGGAATCCGGGTGGTACCGCGGAGCTGTATGCCTCGTCCCAGTGACGAGGCTTTTTTTGTTCTGGAAATACAAAATGTAACGGAGTAAACAATGTTTAAACCAGTAGGCAGTCATGTCAGCTTTCCGAAAATGGAAGAAACAATCATGGATTTCTGGAAGACAATCGATGTTTTTCAGAAAAGCGTGACCGCACGTGAAGGCAACAACCGGTTCGTGTTTTATGAAGGCCCTCCTTTTGCCAACGGGAATCCGGGTATTCACCATGTGCTGGCACGAGCCTATAAAGATGTCATCATCCGGTACAAGGTGATGAAAGGGTTCCATGTCCCGCGTATCGGCGGGTGGGATACCCACGGACTGCCTGTTGAACTGGAAGTCGAAAAACAACTCGGTATTACCAGTAAAGACCAGATTGAAACAATCGGCATCGAAGAATTTAACAAACGCTGCCGAGAGAGCGTCTTCACGTACCTGAAAGAGTGGAACAGCATGACCGAGCGTATCGGGTACTGGGTTGACCTCGATAATGCCTATGTAACGATGAACAATTCCTATATCGAATCAGTCTGGTGGGCACTCAAGCAGATGTGGGATAAAGGACTGGTGTATCAGGGATACCGGGTTACCCCACATTGCCCGCGATGCGGGACATCACTCAGTTCTCATGAAGTGGCTCAGGGGTACAAGGATAATACCGTTGACCCATCGGTTTACATAAAATTCAAGGTAGCAGAAGATACATCAGGAATGATTCCTGCTGATAAACCGGCTTTTCTTCTGGCCTGGACGACGACTCCCTGGACGCTTCCCGGCAATACCGCACTGGCGGTATCACCGGGTTCCGAATACGTTGTTCTTCAAGGTGAAAACGATTACCTGGTGATGGCAGCGCGGCTGGCAGCCGTACTGAATCCGGAAGGGTACACCGTTGTTCAGCAATGTGAGGGTAATACACTCGTTGGTGTCCGTTATCAGCCCCTCTACAATCCTCACCGGTACAGCGTTGACCGGATGAAATTCAAGGATGACGGTTCGCTCGAAAAACAGGAACCGGATGATAGTCTTACCTATGCCGTCATTGCCGGCGATTTCGTAACCATGGATGACGGTACCGGCATCGTGCATGTTGCTCCGGCATTCGGTGAAGTTGATTATGATGCCGGGAAGGCAAATCAGTTAAGCTTTGTTCAGCAGGTCGATTTACAGGGGAAACTTGTCGGTTCATATTCGTTTGCCGGAAAGTTCGTGAAGGCGGCTGATCCTCTCATCATGGATGACCTGAAAGAACGCGGACTGCTGTACCGGCGGGAAACAATCAAGCATACCTATCCGTTCTGCTGGCGATGTGATTCGCCGCTTCTCTACTATGCCAAGCAGACCTGGTACATCAAGACGACGGCTGTGAAAGAGCGGATGATAGAACTGAACCGGGATATCAACTGGTATCCCGAGCACATCAAGACCGGTCGTTTCGGGAACTGGCTGGAAAATAACGTCGACTGGGCATTTGCGCGTGAACGGTACTGGGGTGCGCCTCTGCCTATATGGCGCTGTGAATCCTGCGATGAGATGGAGTGTGTCGGGACGGTATCCGACCTGAAGGGCAAACCCGGTTTTAACGGACTGAGAGAGCCGCTGGACCTTCACCGGCCGTACATGGATGACGTTACCTTCACCTGCGGGAAATGCGGTGGCTTGATGCGGAGGACGCCGGAGGTGATGGATTGCTGGTTCGAGTCCGGCTCCATGCCGTTTGCCCAGTTCCACTACCCGCTGGAAAATAAAGAGTTATTCGACTCAAGTTTTTCACCGGCGGAATTCATCAGCGAGGGGGTCGACCAGACTCGCGGCTGGTTTTACAGTCTCCACGCTGTCTCGACGATGCTGTTCGACCGGAGCGCATTTAAAAACTGTATCTGCCTCGAACTCGTTCTCGATGCGAAAGGCAAGAAAATGAGCAAGAGCCGCGGTAATATCGTCTGGCCGCAGGACGTTATCAGTAAAGACGGGGCTGACGCGCTTCGCTGGTACCTCTATACCGGGTCGCCTCCGGGAATTCCCCGGCAGTTCGATACGAAACAGGTCAGCGAAGTCGCGAGACGGGTTCTTTCGACCCTCTGGAACGTCTATTCGTTCTTCGTGATGTATGCCAATATCGATGACTATAAACCTGCCGGTACGACGTTTCCGAAACCGGAAGCCGAGATGGACCGGTGGATTCTGTCCGAGCTTCATCAACTCATCGAGGATGTCGGTTCTGCCATGGACGGGTACAACCCGACCGATGCCGGACGAAGAATCGAAACATTCATTGACCTGCTTTCAAACTGGTACGTTCGCCGCAGCCGGAGACGGTTCTGGAAGAGTGAGAACGATACCGATAAACTTTCGGCGTATAACACGCTGTACGAATGTCTCGTTACCCTGGCAAAACTGATGGCCCCATTCACTCCGTACCTGGCCGAGGAATTGTACCGGAACCTGGTTGTATCCGTCGATAATACGGCTCCTGAAAGCGTTCATTTGACGGATTTCCCGATATCCGATCCCGGCATGAAAGAGCCTGAACTTTCCGAAGCTAACAAACTGGCAATGAAGGTTTCAAGTCTTGGGCGGTCGGTGAGGAGTAAGGCTGGTCTTAAAGTTCGTCAGCCGCTGGCGGTCAACTACATCGGTGTTACGACCGACCGTGAAAAGCGGGCTCTCGAAAAGGAATCGATAATGCAGATGGTGCTGGACGAGTTGAACGTAAAATCTGTCGAAGTGAGATTGTTCGATGATGTAGCTGCTTTCGAAGGGAAAGAGACCTACGTTGTTGTCACCGAAGGGAATGTCAATTCGGCTATATCGACTGTTCTGACACCGGAACTCGAAGCCGAAGGCATGTCGAGGGAGATTGTTCACCGGATTCAGAATATGAGGCGCTCGGCTGATTTCGACATTGCCGACCATATTGTCACGTATTTTGAATCGGATGCGTATGTCGCCGGTATCATGACCGGCAATACAACCGGTTCCTATATTCGTCAGGAAACGCTGTCGGATGAATTGTCTGCCGGTGTACCTGAGTCTGTCGACTATCGTGAGGAATTTAAAGTAAGCGGACATCAGATACTGCTTGGTGTGAAAAAAGTCATATAGACCGGGTATATTTGCCGATATACAAAAAGCCCTGCTCATTATGAGCAGGGCTGACTGTTTCTATGAAGTTCACTATCAGTTGTCCAGCGGTCGCTCTCCAAGAACGACGGTTGTCGTTAACTGACGGTTACCGTGCCAGTAGGTAATCTCAACTTCCTGCCCGACCCGGCTTTTGTTGATTTCCTGAACCAGGTCGTCGACGGTGTCAATCTGTTTATCGTCGAAGCCGACGATGACATCGTACTGCTGGAGTCCCGATTCGCTTGCCGGGCTGTCCGGTTCGATGCTGACCAGGAAAGCGCCTTTATCCACCGTCAGGAAGAACCGGTCGATGACATATTCATCAACGGTATACAGGCTGACTCCCAGCCACGGGTGGCTGGCGTATCCCTGATTTATCAACTGCTCGATAATCGGTTTGGCGGTTTCCATGCTGATGGCGTAGTTCATCCCTTCGACGCCGATGCTGGCAACCTTGGCATTGGTGATACCGATGACGTCTCCCGACATGTTGACGAGGGGTCCGCCCGAGTTGCCCTGGTTGATTTCAGCATTCGTCCTTATCAGGTTGTAGAGCGTTTCTGTTTCGGAAAAAGAGAGCGTGGCATTTTTCACGCTGACGATACCGTTCGTGGCGCTGATGCCTTCTCCAAGCGAATTACCGATGGCGACAACCCAGTCGCCGACTCGTGCCAGTGACGAGTCACCGATTCGTGCGGTCGGCAGGTCTTCGGCATCGATTTTTATTACGGCAATGTCGGTCAGAGGGTCGGCGCCGACCAGGTCGGCGCTGAAATTCCGACCGTCATCGAGTATGACGGTGATTGATTGTGAACCTTCGATAACGTGATTATTGGTGACGATGTAGCCGTCGTCAGTGATGATGAATCCTGAGCCGGTGGCTTCCTGAGTAACGGGGCGATTAAAGAAATCATATCCGGCAACCTCGGTATTGATGACGACGACAGCCGGTTTCACCTCGGCAACGACATCGGCAATACAGGGAAGGGCAGGCTGCAATTCGCATACCGGAATAGTTACGTCAGTACCGGAAGTTTCTTCTTCGGGCGGTATCAGTGTTTCGACAACGTCAGTCTGGTTCGAGGTGCTGCTGGTAATCCGGTCGACGATTGCACAGCCGGAACCGAGCACGAGAGATGCAGTGAGTACTATCGATACAAACAGAATGGTTATTTTTCTCATATCCGCTTCCTCCAATCTCAGAATACCAACCTGTTGTTAAGAAAATATTAAGAATAATTGTTCCTTACCAACCGGTCAGTGATAAAAGTGAACGGAGAGATGGTGCAGGGCGCCTGTTATCTTTATTATAGAGTATTCCGGTGTTCTGTAAAATGTCCGGTACAAAAAAGAGGACTGCGTTGGTTCGCAGTCCTCTTTTATAACGAACGATAGTTCCTTAATCCTCTTCAATCTGAGGCAGTGTTGCCAGAGCTTCCCTGACTTTCTCTTCCGGATACGCGTAGTCAACCAGTTTTCCGGAGAGGTAGGCTTCGTATGAATTCAGGTCAAAGTGGCCGTGGCCGCTGTGGCACATGAGAATGACCTTCGATTCACCGGTCTCTTTACATTTCAGTGCTTCGTTGATGGTTGCCCGGATGGCATGATTGGTTTCGGGAGCACTGATGATACCTTCGGTCCTGGCAAATTGAATGCCGGCTTCGAAGGTTGCAATCTGCGGTACCGAAACGGCCTCGATAAATCCAAGCTTGTGAAGGTGACAGACGATTGGCGCCATACCGTGATAGCGCAGACCGCCGGCATGGACAGGAGGCGGCATGAAAGAATGACCGAGGGTGAACATTTTAGCTATCGGTGCCATTCCGGCGACATCTCCGTAGTCATAAGCATATAAACCCTTCGTCAGGGTCGGGCAGCTGTCCGGCTCGACGCAGATGACCCGCAGGTCTTTCTTCTTTCCGTTCATTTTGTCTTTGACGAACGGCAGGAACATGCCGGCGAAATTGGAACCGCCGCCGACGCAGCCGATGATGATGTCCGGATAACATCCGGCCATTTCCATCTGTTTCTGTGATTCGATGCCGATGACGGTCTGATGCATCAGGACGTGGTTGAGGACGCTTCCCAGGGAGTAGTGGGTATCCTCCCGCATCATAGCATCTTCGACGGCTTCACTGATGGCGAGACCAAGGCTGCCGGGGCAGTCCGGGTCTTTCGCTAGCATATCGCGTCCTGATTTCGTATCGGGACTCGGGCTTGGTACACAGGTTGCGCCCCATGTTTCCATCATGAGGCGGCGGTACGGTTTCTGATTAAAGCTGACTTTAACCATGTAGACTTTCAGTTCCATGTCGAAAAGTTTACAGGCGAGCGCCAGGGAACTGCCCCATTGTCCCGCTCCTGTTTCGGTCGAAAGTCGTTTAATGCCTTCTTTTTTGTTGTAATATGCCTGGGCGACGGCGGTGTTCGGTTTATGGCTGCCGGCCTGGCTGGTACCTTCGTATTTATAGAAAATTTTCGCAGGGGTATCGAGGGCTTTTTCGAGGTTATAGGCGCGCTGAAGTACCGTGGGTCTCCAGGTTGCAAGATCGGAAGAGCACACGTCTGAACTCCAGTCACGAGATTCCATCT
>CAYSQK010000008.1:0-20254 GCA_964433075.1 uncultured Dehalococcoidales bacterium | reverse complement strand
GGCCAGATTCATTGACCTGGTATTTCGCACGTCGATATCTGCCTGTATCCTGTTCAAGGCCATATCCCTGAACCCCATCGTGATTGCACCGGTCAAAGCCTCCGTCATGTAACCTTGTCCCCAGTATGCCGGATTCAAATCATAGCCGATTTCACAGGAATTGTGCTGGACAATCCATCGGTGATACCCGCACGTCCCTATCGGCCTGTTATCGGATTTTCTTAATATAACCCATCGATGCTGTATCCTCGGTTCAGGCACGGTATAGAAACGGATTATTTCCTCTGCTTCCTCTATTCTGGTGAAAGGCACTTCATCGACCATGAACCTGCATACATCCGGATTGCTGAAATGCTCGAAGATAAACTCTCTGTCGGACAGTTCTATTGGCTTAAGAATAAGTCGATTCGTCTCCAGTGGACGGAATAAGGTTCCGGCTTCTTGTTTTCTCATTGTTCTCCAATGACAGTCACGTTTGACGAAACAAGCTGGCATACCTGTAAATAGCCAGCTTGTTTATCTCGTAACCATCCCTGATATCAGGTAGAGTGTTTTCGATTATAACCCCGGCGGCAGGATAACCCGCATGAAATCCTCCGCCAGGCCGAACTCGGTGCGCTCGGCAGCCTTGAGGGCAAAAGTCTTGATAAAGTTGAGATTACCTTCCAGAGCCTCTTCATAATTGGCCGGCGGATTTTCCGGGTGTGTCATCCAGTCTTCTATCTGGGATCGATGGCACTGCCAGGCTTTCCATTTTGCATCCCAGCAATCGGTGATATCCACCACGTAGTTGGGATTATCCGCGTTCCAGTACCAGACTTCCTTGACGTGGTGCGGTAATAACCCCTCTGCCTTTAATTCGGGAAAGGAGTTGGGAGCAATAGCCATCGGCCAGGAAACCTCCATGACCATCGTTGCCAGATTCCGGTGGTCAGGATTATTCATGTGCCTTGTCGTATGCGGGTCATGGGTGCAGATAATCTTCGGTTTATAGGTCAGGATAAGCCTGCATATCGCCTTGCGTGTCTCGTAATCATCCTTCAGCCTCAAATCAGGCTGGCGCATGAAGATGACATCCTCCTCCGCGATTCCCATGATTTTCGCCGCTGCCAGTTGTTCTGCTTCACGCCGTTTTATCAGGTCTTCGGCTGCTATTGTCGGATCAGTGCCTCCGCAGGACCCATCGGTAACAGCCACCAGCACGACTCTTTTTCCTTCACGCGACCAGCGAACGATTGTCCCTCCGACTCCGCCTTCGGAATCATGCATGTGGGGTGAAAAGGTCATAGCATAAACCGGTTTATCTGACATATCTTCCTCCTTGTAGTCCCGCCTGTTTCAGGCCTGTATTTATTCCTGAGTGAGAGATTATTTTTCGTACATTATAGCCCTTTTCGTGTCGAAACGATATATCGGCCAAAAGGAATCCGACCTCATGTAATGATTTGAGTTTTAGATGTTGAGCGTTTACTGAATCTCTCTCACGAAAATTATCGATACCTCTCCACTTTCCGTGCGTACCTGTCCGGTTTTTTGAAATCCACATCTTGGTGGTACTTTTAAAGAATTCACGTTGTCCGGAGAAATCCGGATGACCGCCCGTTTAATTCCCTTTGTAGTCAGGAATCCCTGAATCAACTTGATGGCTCGTGTAACGTAACCTTTTCCCCTGTAATCAGGATATAAGCAATACGAAATATTGGCGTCTCCATCTTCAAGCCCCTCGATGGTCTGCCAATGAGTCCTTGCTTCAACCATACCAACAAGCGTTTTGTCTTCGATAGTCCATATCGCAAACGGAAATACCGTACCATCATCCTGCCACGATTGAATCCAGTTTGTTACACTTTCTAACGTGCTTACCTGTCCTTCGTTCAACCATTTCCGTATCTCATCATCTTCACCGCGCAATTGCTTCCCGGCATCATCCAGACAAAATGGTTTTATTAAAATCACGTCGTCAAAATAGGTAAAATGATGAATCATTTTTTCTCGCAATTATGCTGTTGGCTGCTTGTTGAGCGTAGTTACTTTTCGGTATTGCAATAGGTTCTACTTTCAGTAAACCGCTATCGAGGTCAAGGTCGTATATCCTTAATTTCGCTACTACCTTTATCGGATAGGTTGCTTTTCTGATATTGCCGAGGGCCCAGGCCAGCAATCCGTCCTGAAAAGTCCCTGCGCATGAAGCTGCGAGGTCTTTCTTTTCCCAGTTCCTGATGCCGGTTACCTTGACTATCGCGACGATGCGACCGTCCGGGTCGGTCGGGTGCGTTGAGCTGTTTAGCCTGACGGCGTTTTCGACAATCACCAAGTTTTCCAGCGGCATACCATCGACCGGTTGCCAGTTCCTCACTTCGATTGTTTTCCGACCGGTGCTGATATAGTGACCATACGGTTTCAACACCGATAAAGCCCGGTATATCATGCTTTACCTCATAATACTTACAGGAATGAGAAGGGTCGGTTATTTCTTCGAGGCGGCTAATCTTTTCTTCCTCGGTTCGGCATACCCTACGGCACGGGCAAGAGCGGTGATGATGAACTGGTTGAGACTGACATCTTCACTTTCCGATTTCATTGCCAGAGCTTCATGCAGCGACGGCGGCATTCTCAGATGGTACTGCCCGGAAAACTTTGCCGGTTCAGGAACAGGTAAACCCGCCTCCAGGTTCGATTTCAGCCATTCCCGCATGGCATCTTCGATATCCTTCATTGCTTCCTCTGTGGTATCTCCATGCGTCATACAGTGAGGCAATTCCACGACCCTGGCAACCCAGTACTCATCACCGTCACCGGTGCCCCGTTTTATGGTAATGGTATAGGGGAGACGCATATAGTATTCCAAATTCTTTTCCATAACACAGCTCTCCGTTTTTAAAGGATATCGATGATTTCGAGCAGATCAATCACGTATTCGGGCGGTATCGGATTCACTCGTTTGTAGGTAAGTGTTGCCGTTCCGATTCTGGCTTTAGCGTGTTTTCCACCCATTTCAATGTACCCGTATTGATTGACCAGAGATTCGAACTCATCCAGAGAAATATTTCTGGGGTTATTACGGATTTTTAGTTCGAGTTTTTCTCTTTTGCTCAAGTGGTATTTCCTTGTAAATAGTACCTTATATGGTACTATATGTCAATGATTAACCAAGTATGTTATTTAGCTTTCTGTGCTCCCACTATCAACCATTGCGGTATTGCTTCATGCATTTCATGTGTGTTCATAGTGGGAACAGTATAGCACACATGAATATTTTGTCAAACAATTGTCAGCGTATCGTCATCATTGTATCCTGTTATATGGTGGGATTTACCCATTTAACAACAATACCTATTTTGATATAGTGTAACAAAGGGGAAAGACGCTCGGTCAGGAGACATTAGTGATGGTAATAAAAGATGATGAACCGGTAATGGTAGCAAGAAGTGTGAAGCCGGATTCGAGAAATCGTATCAGCCTTCCGAAAAAACTGATGAAAGAAGGCATCACCTACCATGTGTTTGTGAACAATCACGGGCAGATAATCCTTGATCCACAGGTTACCATTCCCGCTTCCGAAGCCTGGCTGTTCAGTGACTCCGACGCTCTGGCATCGATCCGGCAGGGTTTATCGGACGCAAAAGTAGGAAAGGTAACGAAAGTCGAACCCGGTGACCTTTAAGGCTTGAAGTGGCATACATACTCTACTGGACGGATTCGGCGAGGAACGCATTCAGCTCTTTGAAGAATGACGCATCGAAAAAGATTCCGTACAAAGCCGTAAAAAAAGCGCTTGAACTCCTGGCGGAGAACCCGCGTTATCCCGGGTTGCAGACACATCTGTTCAGCAGTTTACAGGGTCCCAACGGCGAGAAAGTTTTCGAATCATACGCTCAGAACTATACCCCCGGCGCTTCCCGGTTATTCTGGTACTACGGCACGGATGAAATCGATAGCGAAGGAAACCATACTCCCGTCATTACGATATTCACCATGACGCCGCACCCTGATTAGGAAGAAGCGGTGCGTAAGAATAACGGAAAAACGAAAACTCAGGCTTTACCTTGAGAACGAACTGAATACCAATAACTCTGTTTATGTTGCTCTCACCTGTTCCGCCGCCCTCTTCAGCACCCTCACCGCCCGCAGCGTCACCCACTTGTTCGGCTTGTTCATCCTCCCGAAATCAACTCCCCACGTATGCCGGTAACCCCAGTTCTTCTCCCTCAGCCACTGACCCTGCTCATTCTGCTTGCTCTGTATCAACGAAAGAGTATCGGCCAGCCTCGGGGCACCGCCGTATCCCAGCGCAACCAGTGCCTCCGCCACCTGGAGCAGGTCGAAACCGGCCACCGGGAAATGAAATATACCCCATCGCTCGTCAGGCACAGCCGCCGTCTCGCCGGGGAATAAGGCGGAAGCAGGATTGTTCGTAAAAAAGTAATCGACTCCGGCATCGATTGCCCGTTGAATCAAGGGAGAACGGTCTTTTTCAGAGAATCGCGACAAAGCCAGCATTACCTTGGCGCCCGCCCAGGCGCATGACATGCCTTTGTTTACCCGGCAGGCAAACAGCGGCCCGGTTATATACGAAAGGGGAACCAGTTTCCCGGAACCAGATTCTGCCGAACCTTCTTTCGTTACTTTCTTCGGCAACCCTTCGCCGCTCACCGTCCGGGCAGTCCACTCGAACGCCTTCCTTAACCGGTCATCCCGGCAACCCAAATCCGCCAGCGAGTAGAGCATATTGCCCTGAAAGCAACTGAACGATTTGAAAGCTTCGCCGCTATTGGAAAACTGACCTCCCTGAGCTAACGCAACGTTTAACAAATAATTACAGGCAGTCCTGATGCGTTCATCCTCTTCGACCGCCCCTCCCATCTGCGCCAGGGCAAGAATCGACCACGACGTCCCCTGGCATTTCGGCGAATAGACGTTACCCGGATGTACCCACCAGCCTTCCGCATTCATATTGGCAAGGATTTCGGCAATCGGCCCTTCCCGATGAGCTTTCGACCGGGCAGCCTTCACCTCTTTTTCACTGCCGCCGACAATATCCCTGAGCGTCAGGTACCGCACCGCCGGATTTTCTTCCTCCAGCAGCCAGTCGGTCGGGTCAGCCTTGAGTAACCTTTTCCCGTCCTCAGCCATATCGTTTCCTCCTGAAACCGTCTTTCTAACGACATTCCTTAATACTCCGACGCTCCGATATCGACCATCCTCCCGGTAATACTGAACGCAGCATACTCGCAGATGTTGGTCGTCCGGTCGGCAAACCGCTCCAGATTGTGCGCCACCCATATCATCCGCGTTCCCTGGGTAATCGCTTTCGGATTCTCCACCATCGAAAGCAGCAGGTCGCGGAAAACCTCATCGTACATCGAATCGATTTCATTATCCATCCGGCAGATTTCTCTCGCCTTCTCCAGGTCGCTCTCGAAGAGTGCCCGTAAACTCTCGGGAAGCATCGCCAGGCTCTTTTCCGCCATCGCTGCGATGTCTTTCAGCAGCTTCCGCGACGGCCGGTCGCCAATCATCAGGGTAATGTTGGCAATCCCCTTGGCATAATCACCCATCCGCTCAAGCTCGGTGATGACTCCCAGAACAGCAACGATTTTCCGTAAGTCCTCGTTGTTCTGCGACTGCGCCGCCAGCAGCGCCAGACAGTCTTTCCTGATTTTGAATTCCCGAAAATCGAGCCGCCGGTCGTTTTTCACCAGGTCGGCTGCCCGTTCGGTATCGCCCTTCATCAGACAATCGACGGCATCCTTCAGCGACTGCTCTGTCATGGCCGCCAAAACCCCTACCTCGTTTTCGAGGTCTTTCAGTTTCTGCACCAGCTCGGCGCCGGCATCCTCCGCCGGTTCAACGGTCTCATTCTTCTCTCTGACAACCTCATGTACCCGCTGGCTCGAAGCGTCGAGTTCTTCCTTCACCGCCCGCACCCGCAGCCGGAGGTGCACCATATCGACACCTTTATAGATAACCCACTTGAGGAGAACACTGCCGACAATCAGGTAAAACCAGACGAATGTCAGATACGGCGGTTCAGCCCACAGCAGGTACATCACCTGCCCCCAGAGCAGCGAAAACCCGACTCCGATAACGAGTTTGAAAAAATTGACGTCCAGTCGCGGCAGTTTCTGTTTCACGTTCATCAACGGTACTTTCCTCCTCCATCCCTTTCTTACCCGCACCGGAAAAAACCATGCCGGTATATGCCGAAAGAGAAAATCACATTATAGCACTTCGGTAAAAAAAGGCAATATGGGAGATAAAGTCGGAAATAAAGAGAAAGCGGCAAGCAGCGGGAGGAATTACCTGTCGAAAATCTTCCCAGGATTGAGGATATTTTCCGGATCGAACGCCTTCTTGATATTTCTCATGACGGTCATGAGCGTTTCGTCAATCTGAATCGGCAGGTACGGTTTCTTTTCGACGCCGATGCCGTGCTCGCCGGATATCGCCCCGCCGTGTGAAACAGCCGCCCGGTAAATATCCTCCATCAGATGAGGCAAGTTTTCTTGCCACTCGTCACGGCTGATATCTTCGCAGACCGGGTGCAGGTGGACATTGCCGTCTCCGGCGTGACCATAGACAATCACCGGTATCCCGTACTGCTCCGAAAAACCTCTGACCTCTCTGACAAATTCAGGAATCGTACTGCGGGGAACGACCGTATCGATAAGCTCCATCGGGGCATACCGCTTGATGGCATGGTAGAACTTCTCCCGCGCTTCGAGCAGCCGGCGTTTGGCATGCTCGCTCCCCGGCACCATCGCCTCGGCAGCACCGTGCTTTTTACAGATTTCACCAGCCTCATCGAAGTACTCCATGATTTCATCTTCGGAATCGCCGTCCATGATAATCATCAGAAAAGCATCGTACTCCGGATAGGGTATTTCACGGTCGAGGTACTCCTCCACAAGTCTCAGGATTTTCCGCTCCATGAACTCGAGCCCGGCCGGAATCATCCGGAGGTGCAGCAGGTCCGGGACGGTATCGATTGCTTCCTGAAGGCTGGAAAAGGGAGCAAAGAGCACCTCTCTCTTTACCGGTTTCGTCGTCAGCTTCAGGATGACGTTCGTAATCACCGCCAGCGTCCCCTCCGATCCGGCTATCAATTGGGTCAGGTCGTACCCTGACGAACTTTTTACGTATTCGCCTCCGGTACGGATTATGTCGCCGTTCGGCAGCACGGCTTCGAGTCCGAGGATATTGTTTCGGGTAACCCCGTACCTGACGGCATTCATGCCGCCGGCATTGGTGGCAACCGTCCCCCCGATGGTCGCTGTCATTTCCCCTGGATACAGCGGGTAAGAAAGCCCCTTTGCTTCTATCGCCTCGCGCAGGTCGGTCATCCTCACACCCGGTTCGACCGTCGCCGTGAAATTGGCATCGTTGATTTCGAGTATCCGGTTCATTTTCTCCATGGAGCAAACAATGCCCCCGCACTGCGGAATACACCCGCCGCTCAATCCGGTACCGCCGCCTCTCGGTGTCACCGGTATCCGGTACTTCGAGGCGAACGCCATCACCTTCGAAACAGTTTCCGTGCTCTCGGGAAAAACGACGACTTCAGGGAAACGCTGTTCGGCATGAGGCGATTCATCACGGGCGTAGTCTTCCATATCAGACTTTTCCGTTAGTATTTTCCCACCTATCGTTTCAAGTTCTTTGAATTGAGTCTTATTCATGTTTCTACCCCGGCTGTTTTCCTTTATCGGATACCCTCTTTAAAATCCCTCTTCGGTAGTGTGAAATAAGGTTGATGGTTCAACTTCTCCCTTTCGTAAAGGGAGATTGAGAGGGATTTTCAGTGTCTGCGCTATTGTCCATCATAGTAACTGGTACATTTTCTCCGATAACTTATAAATAGTTTTAGCAATCAGACCGGCTCGATTTACCAGACATTGTCCGTTGTTTTCGATATTTCAGCAGGTGTTTAACACAGTCATATTGGCTTGTTTTTCAACTACTCACTATAAACTATCCAAAGTTTCTTCGTACCGGCTCTTCATATCCTCGATTTCCAGCTCCAGTCTGATTTCATCGTCGGAAACCGATTGTATCCGTTCTTTCAACTCGTTGTACTCCCTGACCGAGGAAGAAGCTTTTTCGCCGTCGCGGTAGTGTTCCGGGTCGGCAAGAACACCCTCGATTTCACTCAGCCGGGCTCTCAGTACCGGCAGGTCTCTTTTCACCGATTCAAGCCGCTTTTTCAAAGGAGCCGATTCCTTATAGTACCGGTTCCTCATTTCGCCTTCGAGCGTCTTCCGTTCCTTCGTCTTTACCTTCGGTTTTTCATACCCATCCGAAGCAGCAGGGACGCCGTGGTTTACCTGCCGGGTATTTTCCCGCCAGTACTGATAACTGTCGTAATCGCCGTCGAAGATGGTGACACTGCCGTTACGGATATCGACAACTTTGTTGGCTATCTGCCGTATCAGCGTCTGGTCATGGGTGATGAAGCAGAGTGTTCCTTTATATGCTTCGAGGGCGTCGGTCAGCATTTCCCGCGACGGGATATCGAGATGGTTGGTCGGCTCATCCATCAGCAGGAAATTGGGCGACTGTACCAGCACCTTGGCGATTGCCAGCCTGCCTTTCTCTCCGCCGGAAAGAACGCCGACCTTTTTATATATATCATCAGCCGTAAAGAGAAATGAACCGAGAATCACCCGCAGCCGTTCATCCAGTTCATTTTTCGCCGATTTCCGCAGCTCTTCGAGTATCGAATTCTTCGGGTCGAGCAGCTCCAGCAAATACTGTGCATAGTAAGCAAGGATGGCGTTGTGACCGAGTTTACGCTCGCCGCTGTCGAACGGCAGAACTCCGGCCATCATCCGCAGCAGCGTTGTCTTGCCGGCGCCGTTCGGTCCCACCAGCGCCGCCCGGTCGCCCCTTCGTAACGTCAGATTCAGGTCGGTATAGACCGTTTTATCACCGTACGATTTCGCAATATGCTTCATGGCAATAACTTCTTCCCCCACCCTCGGCGGGTCGGGAAAGTGAAAGGCTATCTTCCGGGTCGTTCTCGGCACGGCAATACGTTCGATTTTCTCCAGCTTCTTGATACGGCTCTGCACCTGGGCAGCTTTGGTAGCCTTGTACCGGAAGCGTTCGATGAACTGCATTTCCTTCTTGAGCATGACATCCTGCCGCCGGGCAGCGTTCTCACGCATCTCGAGGTCCTTTTCACGCGAGGTCACGTAGCTGTCATAATTGCCGGGATGGAACAGAACTTCGTCCGGTTCGATGGCCAGCACCTTGTTGACCACCCGGTTGAGAAAGGCTCGGTCATGCGAGGTCACGAGTACCGCTCCCTCGTACTTGTCGAGGTAATTCTCCAGCCAGATGCAGGATTCGAGGTCGAGGTGATTCGTCGGCTCGTCCATCAGCAGGACGTCCGGATTGAGAAACAGCAGCCTCGCCAGTTCGGCACGCATCACCCAGCCGCCGGAAAATTCCGTCAACGGCCGGTCGAAATCAGACTCTTTGAACCCCAGACCGGAAAGAACCGCCCGCGCCTCATACTCGGCATCGTACCCGCCTGAAGCCTCGAATCGATTCTGCAAGTCGCCGAGCCTCTCCATCAGGTCGGCCGATATATCCGGGTCGGTCTCTTCCGAAAGGTCCTGCCGGAGTATTTCAATCCGGTGGGCCATGCCGTTGATTTCAGTCGATGCCGCTGCCACATTCTCGAGCAGCCGCTTCGATGACGAAGTGATGATATCCTGCCTCAGGTAACCGATTGTCGTACCCCTGCTCAGGGTGATGCTGCCGCTGTCGGCGGTAATACCCCCGGTGATAATCTCGAACAGCGTCGTTTTGCCGGAACCGTTAGCCCCGATGACGGCAATACGGTCCCGCGCGCCGACATTGAGCGAGACGTTCGTGAACAGTACATTATCTATATAGGCCTTCGAAAGACCGGTAATGGTAATCATTTGTTTACAATCCCTCGTGTATTATACCGTGAGTCGGGCTCGGACACCAAAGCTACGCCTGACACAATGCCGACCATTCATCCTTCAGCAGGCCGAAAACAACCTCATCATGGTATGCTCCGTTCCTGAAATACGCTTTCCTCCGGCGCCCTTCTTCTTGAAAGCCGACCTTCCGGTGAAGCCGGATACTTCTCTCATTGAATGCGTGGGCAAACGAAGATATCCGGTGGAGATTGAGCTGCTCGAAGCCGTACCTGATTATCAGTTCCGCCGCTTCGGAGCCGTAGCCGTTACTCCAGTAGTCTTTCTCGAAGATTGCAATGCCGAACTCGGCGTTCCCCGAACAGTGATTGATATCAGATAATTCCACGTTGCCGATTGGTTTCGTCGCCTCGCCTTCGATGGCTTCAATCACGAAAAAGGCAAATTTGCCGTCTTTGTTTTCTCCGATGTTCTGAAGCCACCGTTCTTCCGACAGTTCAGAAATCGGAGGATATATCATAAGATACTGGGTCACTTCCGGGTCGTTTATCCACCTGACCGCATGGTCGATATCGGATTTCCGTATTTCGCGCAGTAGTACTTTTTTTCCTTTTATCATTGTCTCATCCTTATCTGTTTTTTGTTGCTTCCCACTCTTCTTTCAGGATACCGAGCATCACCAGGTCCCGGTACCGCCCCTTACGGTAAATCAGCTCTCTCTGTCTTCCTTCTTCGATGAACCCGACTCTCAGGTGCATTCTCCGGCTGCGTTCGTTGAATTCGTAAACATTCGAATTGATGCGGTGCAGATTCAGTTCACCGAAGCCGTAATCGATAATCAATCGGGCCGCTTCCGTACCGTAACCCTTGTTCCAGTAATCCTTGTCGCCGATAGCTATCCCAAAGGCCGCATTATGGTCCTTGTTATTAATGGTATCCAGACCGATAGTCCCTATCGGAATTTCCGTACTATCATCAAGTGCGACAATAACGAAATGGGCATGAGTGCCTGCTCTCTCAGCCAGCCCTTCGACCCATTTCTCCTCCGCCATCTCGGTCATCGGCAGGGACATGCTCAGGTACTGAGTTACCTCCGGGTCGTTGAACCACTGTAAAAAATTTGCCAGGTCAGACCGCCTGACCTCACGTAAACCGACCTTTTCTCCCCTTATCATTTTTTCTCCTTTTAGTTTTCTCTCCGATACTTTTTGCCTGTGCTCGGGTACTTCGACTTTATCGTAACTTCAGCGTCAACCCGCTAGCCACGTTCCCCTCTTTTAAAAAGTAGTACCAGGCGAACTGAAATTTTGGAATTTCTCCCTTTCGTAAAGTCGAGACTCTCGATTTATCGGAGGGAGATGAAGAGGGATTTAGAAACGTTCGCCTGCTTATGCCATTTCTTTTCTCATATTTCAACCGATAACCACCGGGTACTGTTTCTTAAATAGAAAAGCCCGGGATTTTTACTTCCCGGGCCTTGAATCTTCCTCTGTTTCTCCAAATGAAAATCACTTCATAAACACGAAATAGACGCAATACGCCCGGGAGCTCCTGCCTTCGGAGGCAGTGCAGCACATGATACCTGTATTGGTTATGGTATGTGTTGCCTGACTTTTTATTACGGCTACTCCTTCACGTGTATGAATGGTATTTTACATCCCGAGTGAACATGTGTCAAGAGAAATGAAACATTATTCCCCTGTAGAGCTTGTATGAACACAATAACTACCTCATTCCAGTTTAAACGGTGCCCACCCGACGGAGACTCCTCTTTCTTTCATTTGCGGAACATGAATGTTCTCGGCGTCTTCATCGAGAGGGTTCCCATTGAGACTCACCTGTTCAAGTCGCTCCAGGGAAACGAGCGGCGAGATATCCTTTATCCGGTTGCCTTCCAGCCCCAGCTTATGGAGTTCCGCCACCGAAGAAAGCGGGGTGATATCACGCACCGCATTCCAGTCCAGCCAGAGAGTTTTCAGGTTTTTCATTTCGGAGAGCGCCGAAATATCTTCTATCCGGTTGGTGCTCAGATCCAGGTATTCCAGGCCGGTAAGTAAAGCAAGGGGCGAGATATCTTCTATCTCATTCCATCGCAGGTCCAGGTATTCGAGTGAAGATAATCCCGAAAGGCCTGCAATATCGCTCAGTTCATGGTCGCTCAACTCCAGCCAGATAAGGCTTGTCAGGCCGCTGAGGTCCGGAACCTCCAGCGTCCGGGGACGGTCCCACCGGTAAAAATGCCCGGCAATCCGTAAGTACCGTAATTCGGACAAGGATGACAAAGGTGAAATATCCGTCAACTGTTCGCAATTAAGGTATAGATATTTTAGGGCACCGAGAGACCCGAGGGGAGAAACGTCTTTCACCTGAAGGCTCTCAAATTTCAGATATTTCAGGTTATCCAGGGAAGAAAGCGGCGCAACATCGGTAATATAATGGTCTTCCAGCACCAGTTCCTCGAGATTGGATAGCTGGGCGAGCGATGAAATATCCGTCTTTGTTTCAGTAACGATTTCCGGAACCTTACGCAACCTTCCTCCGCTGTACGTCAGACTGGTCAGCGACGTCAGGGTCGAAAGCGGCGAGAGGTCGGTCGCGCCGCCGGTAAATAACCTGAGTTCCCTGAGATTCACCAGTTTCGAAAGAACCGGAACATCATCGGGATTGAGAGACACGGACAGTTCCCTCAATACCGTCAACGAAGCGAGAGCCGTGATATTTTCCGCTTCATACCCTCCGAACCAGAGTCGTTCAAGATTGGGCAGGGAAGCTATCGAAGAGATATCGGTTTTCCGGTCGAGACTGAGGCTGAGTACTTTCAGTTCCGTCAGGCCGGATAGCGCCGAGATATCGGCTAATTCACCCCGGTTACCTGACAGATGCAGGGTTTCCAGTTTTCTCATCGACACCAGCGGAGATATATCCGCTATCTCGTTATCCAGGATCCATAGCTCCTTTAGCCCGGTCAGCGGAGCGAGCGGCGTTATGTCGGTAACGCTGCATCGTCCCATATGGAGCACGGTAAGATTTGTCATCGAAGACAGCCATGATATATCGCCGATTGGAGCAATACCGACGTTTTCAGACGGCACTCTGTCCAGCGAAGTAAAATAGGTACTGCCGTATCCGGTTAAACCGGCGATGTACAGCTCGGTAAGATTAGTCAGAGAGGTAAGCGGCGTATAATCCACACCCTCCATACCCCTGATTTGCAGTCTGGTAAGACTGGTCAGAGCTGCTAACGGTGAATAATTATCGATAGCGGTACCTAGAATCAGTTCCTTCAATCCGGTCAGCGAAGAAAGCGGAGTAATATCTGCGCCTCTATCGAATTGTATCCATAAACTCTCCAGTCCGGTCAGAGGTATAAGAGGAGAAAGGTCCGTAACCAGGCCGGAGGTTAGGCGCAACGAGATAAGCTGAGTCAGTTCCGAAAGCGGAGAAATATCCTCCAGTCGCGAATTTCCGGTAAGAGATAATTCGGTGAGGCCGGTAAGCGAACGTAACGGAGCAATATCGGTTATTCGTTGATAATCGAGCCGCAGGATTTCGAGATTTCTCAATGAAGCGAGCGGTGAAATATCCTCGAGCCGGCCGAACCTCAGATACCCCGATGACGTCCGATGCGATATTCCGTAATACGAATACCCCATGCTCCTGTCCCATTCGATATAGGAAGCGCCGGCTATATCAAGATGATGAAGCTGTGAGAGTGAAGCAAGAGCCGAAATATCGGTCAGAGGATTATACCCTATGTCCAGTGCAGTCAGATTGGCAAGGTCTTCAAGCGGCGAGAGGTCGTGTATCCGGTTACACCGGAGGTTCAAATCGGTCAAGCCGGTCAACGATTTCAGGGGAGTGATATCCGATATCCGGTTCTGCGAACAATCCAGAGCCGTCAACCCGGTACAATATTCAAGTCCGGAAAGGTCGGCGATATGCCGGTCTACCGCCTCCAGTATCGAGAGTTCCTCAAGGTCGGCAACAAGAATAGTACCTTCAGGCTTTCCGATGGTTTCCCTGATTACTGCTTCAAGGCCTGCATCGGCAAAGGTAACTTTTCTGTCTCGCGAACATCCTGATATACCGCAAGTAGCGAGAAGAAGGACGGCAGTAACAAAGAACGGAAGTCCTTTCGTGATTATCTTTGACCTTAATATCATAATATTTTCCCCTTTAAATCCGGGACGGGGAGGCGTTGCGGACTCCTCCCCGTCTCCATGCATGTTGATTACTCCCGGTAAAGAAAGCGCTGCCAGTAATGACTCCTTTCATTATATTTCAAATTTTTCTCCGGGAGTTTTCAACGCCGGCGTCAACAATCCCACTTTTATCTTTATTAGCTATTCCCCGTTATACCGTTCCTGAAATGGCCAGAAGGAAGGAATGAAAAAACGGTCGAAGCCCAGTGCTTTCATTAACTGTTCTTCCCCATGCTCAGCGGCTTCGGCATCCGTCCAGGATATCCCCGCCATCAACTGAGCGACAATTGCCGGCCCTTTACACCAGATTGTGAACTCCACCGCTGAGGCTATCAGCAGCACCCCCGCCAGTACCATCGACCATTTCAACAGGATTTTTGTCAGTTTCTTTTTCATGTCCCTGTCCCGTGATTGTCTCTGTATACCTATACGGCGGAAACGAAAAAGTATCACAGAAAAAGGCGGGGGTTGTCCCGGTTACCTCCTCCTCCCTGACACGTTTTCTGTGTTTAAATAACGTTTTATTTATTTTTTCACTCACTGTCGATAACATTTTCGTGGTATTATTTTGATAAACTGTAATGTTTTTTTAATTTTTTTAGCTTGTTTTTAATCTTCTTGTAACTACATGCGTATATACTGAAAATCGGCGAAGTGCCGTGTCCGAATTCATACCGTATTGAATCGGGTTTCGGTGCTTTTTTGCATTGAACGATATTCATGAAGGGGAAAATATGAAAAGGCTGATTTTCCTGGTACCACTGGTACTCATGGTCCTGTTATCAGGCTGTTCGTCAAAAGAAACACCCGAATCGAAACCGGCGCCTGAGCCGACCACCGAACCGTCGGACGAAACACCGGTCGAAACGGTCGTGGAAACCGCCCCCGAATCAACCGGCGAACTGTTTCTGACAATCCTCACCCCGGTTGATAAAACCACAGTCAATGCCGAAACTGCCGCCGTGACCGGAAAAACCCTGCCGGTAGCGATTGTCAGCGTCAACGGCAAATTACAGAAGGTCGATGCCGAAGGCTCCTTTACCGCTTCTGTGCCGCTGGACATCGGAGTCAACGTTATTCAGATTGTCGCCAGCGATATCTCGGGTGAAGAAATCGGTAAAGTCATTTCTGTGGGAAGAACCCAGTAAAGGAGAAAGGGTGGACAAGGTGCAATGATGAAAAAACTGGCAGTCATTTGTGCAGTAATTCTGTTGCTTGGACTCATGGTTCCTGCCTCAGCATCAGCGGCTGAAAATCAGATTATCTACGGCACCATCGTATCGGTCGACAAAGAAAAAAATGAGATTGTCGTTACGACTGAAGACGGGACTCAGAAAACGATATAATGTTACAGCCCAACCGTTTGTTAAACCAGAAAATCCCAAATTCACCCACAGAACAGGCGTTATCAGCAAAGATGGTGAAGAAGGCTGGAATTTCCAGGACGCAAATGGAGAAATAATCGAAGGGTTTAACAGCCCGAACGGCACCGGTCTTCAAAACGGAGATATCCTCACCAGCGTTTTTTCGAAGGTTTCCAATAATGAAAACGGTTCTTTGATTCCGGTAGACTTTCAACCTTTTGAAACGATAATTTCTCAAATCGGAAAAAACACAAACGGGGATACCCTGCCAGGTAACCCGGGGGCGCCCGACGAGGCAACTGCCGAAATCGTCAACCTGCTGGGCTCTATCGACCAGTTTATTCCGCCGGAAGTAAAAACCGAGGTAAAGAATCGACTGAAAACCAGCCTTGGAGAATCGTTGCCGGACAATGTCTGGACTGATTTACCGAAAGCATTCGGAGATGTACTTCGCACCGAAGGATGGGGATTCATTCCGGATGAAGCATTCGGATTGATGAATACCGATAATTTTGGAGAAATACCCCCTGAAGCCTTTGCCTTAATGGACACCGGCGCCTTTACTTTCATGCCGCCTGAAGCGTTTGGTGTTATAACTCCCGAAGCGTTCGGCCAGATTCCACCCGGTGCATTCGGGATGATGGGAACCGATGCTTTTTCTTTCATGCCGGATGAAGCATTCGATGCGATGAAGCCCGAAGCATTCGGCCAGATTCCACCGGATGCCCAGGTAATAATTGCCGGGAAAGGACCTCTCAAAGACATACCTCCCGATTTAGCGAATACCGACCCCGAATTATTCCATCGAATGGTTGACCAGGCATTCCAGGATTTCTGGACTGTCAATAATGTGCCTCTCGGAGAAAACGGCTTACCTGTACCGGATTTCAAGGTTTTTGATACCCCGGTGCCTGGTACCGGCTGGACACGGGGACCCGATGGCGGGTGGATTCCTCCTGTTGATTTCAATCCTCCGGCATGGTGGCAGGCTCCGGAAGACTGGACCGGTGGTGCGCTCCCGGATGGTGCTGCACCCTGGCAGCAGTGGACTCCGGAAATGGAATTCGGAATGCTCCCTGATGGAATGGTCCCTCCTGACAGTATGACCCCGCCTGAAGGGATGATGCCGAGTGAAGGTGCGATGCCCAACGGATGGACCCAGGGACCTGACGGCGGGTGGATTCCTCCTGAAGGCTTCAGTCCGCCCGACTGGTGGCAGGCTCCGGAAGGCTGGACCGGCGGTGCGCTCCCGGATGGAGCTGCACCCTGGCAGCAATGGACTCCGGATATGGAAAATGGAATGCTTCCCGACGGAATGGTACCTCCTGCCGATATGATGCCGGGTGACGGCTGGACACAATGGCCGGATGGCAGTTTTACACCACCTGAAGATTTTGTCCCACCGGATGGTTTTGTCCCACCGGATGACTTCGTGCCGCCCGACGGTTTTGTTCCGCCTCCTGACTCCATGGAGCCGCCTCCCGACGCGGCAGCTCCGCCGCCGGACCCGACACCTCCGCCTCCTGAATTGTAGTATTATCAAAGAAACCAAAAAAAGGACGATTGAAAAATCGTCCTTTTTTGTTTCAGCTTATTAGCCGATATACGTTAAGCCTTACCGATTCGGAACATCTTTGTTCCACAGGTCGGGCATGTACCCTGCGTCGCTGGTTTACCATTTTTCATGGTAATCGCCTTCGGGTTTTTCATTTCCCTCTTGGCTCTGCATTTTACACAATATGCCTGCACTGTATCACCTCCTTTTCTGGAGAATCAACCGGTTACCTGAGAATAGACTATACTCACGCTGAAAGTCAAGAGGCGTCAAGCCTGAAAATACTCTTTTTTTAACAAAATGGAGCTTTTTTACGGTTAATATCTGGTTTTATTGGTGGGAGAGTGAAAATATCGGTAACAATCCCAGTCTCAATTGACACACAAAAACAATGAATATTAGTAAATCTTTCTTAACTCTTTGAATTTTTTATAAGTACTCATTATTTTCAGGAAACTGCCCGCCGCGCCCGTATTTGAAAAAAACGGGAGAAGGATTGGTAACTTCTTCGAGAGATGAACAATGAACAGCACCAGCCTGTTCCGCATAACAAGCTGTATACTATATTCAAATCATGGCTGACCGGTTAACAGCGGAGGGATCATCGGTAAAACCGGACCTGCAAACGTACGAACCATGATGCAGTTTACAAAGCAGTACGGGAGATACTAAGCATTATCATTGATTTTTCAGGAATTGCCTGTTTGTCAATTGATTATTCGGAAAAAATTCTGTATAAATATAGACTGTAGCGACGGATTTGATGTAGAATACGGAACTACACGTTATTTAGTATCGGTAAAAATACAAAGCACAAAAAGCAAGGAGGTACCCAGGTAATGAGTGAACAGTTAACAAATGCGGTTGCGGAACTGAGAGAAGATGAAGCTATCCAGATGGTAAAAGATATGGTTGCGAAGGGTGAAAATCCTAATCTCATCTTTGACTCAGCCAGAAAAGGTATGGAAACAGTCGGGCAGAGATTCGCAGCAGGCGAATACTTCCTCCCCGAACTCATCTACTCCGGCGAAATTTTCAGAGCTATCTCCGAAATCGTCAAACCGATTATGACCGCTCAGTCATCTCAGGCAAAAATCGGTAAAGTCATCGTCGGCACCGTTGCCGGTGATATTCATGACATTGGTAAGGACATCGTCGTCTTCATGCTCGACATCAGCGGTTTCGAAGTCTACGACCTCGGCATCGATGTTCCCATCAAGAACTTCGTTGACAAGATTAAAGAAACAAAGGCTCCTGTCGTCGCATTGAGCGGCTTCCTTACCCTCGCCTTCGACGCCATGAAAGAAACCGTTGAAGCTATTGAAGCTGCCGGTCTTCGTGACGGCGTCAAAATCATGATTGGCGGCGGCCAGATTGATGATGAAATCAGAAAGTACACCAAATCGGATGCATACGGCAGAGATGCCATGACAGCCGTGAAACTGGCCAAAGAATGGTTTAATGTAAAATAAATCGGCAGTATCCGGAAATCATCTTCAGGATGAATTCCGAGTATGCCGTTTTAACGAACCCCCGATGTCTCGGTTCGTTGAAAGAGAATCTTTGACGGCGGATAAGTGTAACCTGTTTCGTTATGAAATTCCGGGTTCTCTTGTCCGCCGTTAACAGTTATACAGCGTTCGGGTGTGTATACCTTAATAAAATCGGAACGTGATACAACCGGAAACTCCGGTTATCCCCGGGCGGGTGACTTCCTCAACTGATACCTCAAGGGAAAGCACCACCGGTTTTTGGAAATCCGGTATATTCCGGTGCGTATAAATACTGAATGAACCCTCCCGGCAACGCGGTGTACTGCCGGCGGTGTTTGGTACCTCTGTTATTTCAATCCGAATGCCGTCTGATTACCGTAATTAAAAATATTGGAGTAAGATTATGAGCAAATCTGTAGAAGAGCTGTACCAGGAACGAGAACAGCGCATCATGAATGCTGTCCATCTTGAACCGATGGATAGAATACCTGTCTTGGTTGCATTCACCTATTTCCCGGCAATTTATGGAAACATCAAAAAGAAAGCAGCATGGTATGACCATGATGCCTGGTTCGATGCCACCATGAAAACGGTAAAAGATTTTGCCCCGGACGGTATCTGGTCGATTCAGGGCTTTACCCCCGGTGCCGCCCAGGAACTCCTCGCCCCGAAAACACAGAAATGGCCCGGTTGGGGTCTCGGTGATGACAATGAGCACCAGGCAATCGAAGTTGCCGGTATGAAAGACACCGAATATAATCAGTATTTCTCAAATAAGGGCGATTTCGCTCTCCGCACCATGCTCGGTCGTTTCATGGGTACCGGCGAGGCTTTCGCCAAATTACCTCCCCTGGAAATGCTGACCTCTTCCTTCGGAGCCCAGGCACTCGCCGAAGCGCTTGCCGACCCCGAAGTTGCCGCCGCGATTGAGAAATTCCAGAAAGCCGGCCGCATCCTGAAAGAACTTCGTCCGAAGATGAAAAATTTCTACACCGAAGTTGAAAAACTCGGCTTCCCCTGCCCGATGGGTGTTGGCGGCGGCGCTCCGTTCGATGCCGTTTCCGACTACCTTCGCGGCATGCAGGGCGCAATGATTGACATGTACCGCAACCCCGAGAACCTGATGAGGCTGGTCGAAGAACGTTTTAACCAGACTATGGCCATGCTCGAAGCAACACCTCCGGTTACCAAACCGACTCGTGCTTTGATGCCTCTCCATCGCGGTTCTGACGGTTTCATGTCTCTCAAACAGTTCGAGAAATTCTACTGGCCATTCCTGAAGAAAATCATGCTGAAGATGATTGAAAAAGGTATCACTCCTTTCCCCTTCCTCGAAGGAACCTGGGACCAGAGGCTTGAATACCTCAAAGACATGCCGAAGGGCTCCTATGTCTGCCACTTCGCCTACTCCAACATGAAGAAAGCCAAAGATGTCCTCGGCGGCCATGTCTGCATCATGGGCGATGTTCCCTCTTCGATTCTGAACACCGGCTCGCCTCAGACAGTCGTCAATTACGTCAACGACCTCATGGAGTACTGCGGCAAGGGCGGCGGACTCATCGTTGCCAACAACACTATTAACCAGGGTAAACCTGAATGCGTCAAGGCAATGATTGACACCGTGAAAGAAAACGGCCACAAGTATCTTTAATAACCGATAGTGACAAATATCCGGTGTTCGGCCTCGAAAGAGGCCGAAAAACCGATTATATTAGCAGTTGTAAAA
>CAYSQK010000007.1:5767-20992 GCA_964433075.1 uncultured Dehalococcoidales bacterium | reverse complement strand
CCATGCCCTTAATCATTTCGATATCTTCCTGGGAAAACGGCTTCCGCGACTTCTTATTCTCAAGCGCCAGAATGCCGACAAGTTTGCCCCTGCTTTTCAAAGGACACAGCAGGTCAAGCCCTGACGCTCTTAAAACCTGTTTTTCTTCGTGCCACAACCCTCTGAATTCCATCATCGTATCTATCTGATTCAGATATAATACGCCGTTTTCTTTTTCAAGCCAGGAAATGATAGGATTCCCCTGCACGAACGTCGGGATGTCTTCAGTAATTCCTTTTCCTTCAGGATGGACATACCTGGCGACAAAATTATTGTCGGTTTCGTTCTGAAAAAGGAGCACCGCCCGGGGAATGTTCATTGCTTTAACGATAACCGAAAGCATCCGGTTCGCCAGTTCATCAAGGCTGAGAATGGTACCCATTTCGGTATCGAACCGTAGCAGTATCTGACGGTAAAGATACGTTTCGCGGTAGAAGAAATAGTCAATCATCGTCGAGAATGTCGGACGGAGAAAATAGACAAAGAGTGCTGCAAGCACCGCTGTCAGGGTAGCGAGCAGCAGGGCTTCATAGGAAAGAACGAAATCGAATACAATGCTGAAAAGGAACAGGGCTAAAGCGTAGCTGCAAATTCCGACGACAAACAGGAGCGTCCATCCGATTACCTGACGAAGAACTGCGCTGATACTGACAAGACCATGCCGGGAAATAGCATATGCTAAAACAAAAGCTGCCGAAAGACCCCCAATATGGCTGAAGGGAATGCCCCCTTTTAAAGCCAGAGGGGTTACGCCGATAAAACCGAACCCAGCTAATATCACGACCGCTGTAATCAGGTAGGATATTTTGTTCCGCTCTTCAGGGTCATGGTGATACCTCATTCTCTTGATAAGCATGAACACGCCCATAACAAAGACGAGAATGAGTGGAACAACGTATAGAATAAACCACCACCCATATTGCGGGCTGACAAATGCACCATTCTCGATAATGACACTCGGAGGAGCTTGTCCGGCAAAAGCAACAATAACAAGTACTATTAGAAGGGCATACGCAACTCGGGTTATTATTCCGACAGGCATATTTAAATAAGCTCTTACGAATACATATAACTGGATAGCCCACCAGACAGAAGAACAGATAACAGCCTTGAATATGATCAGCTTATACTCAACCCAGAAATCGCTCAGCAGGAATGCCTCACTGATTTCCCATATCGAAACTGCAACGAGATACACCATGAAATGTTTCTGCTGCCTGGTTTGAGGACGGTTAATGGCAATCAGAATCAGCAGTATCAAATAGGCAGCCGCAGCCAGCAGGGGAATAACAGCCTGTACAGTCATGATATCCTTCTCAAACTATTTTCCAGACACAATCCCGATATCGTCATAATAGCGCATATAACTAAAAAACGACATCTTTTTAATTATTACAGACAGTTACCAGGTCGATATCATCCGTAACATCACTCGAAAGCAACGCAAGAACCTCTGCGGACGGATTAATGCGCGGTGGTTTCAGTTGAGCAA
Organism: uncultured Dehalococcoidales bacterium; assembly: GCA_964433075.1. GTDB lineage: Bacteria > Chloroflexota > Dehalococcoidia > Dehalococcoidales > UBA2162 > MGML01. Next base: position 19,461 of record CAYSQK010000007.1, on the reverse strand, counting down.
GGTCAGCTCCTGAAGCTTGTTTCCGTCGGGAATAATTACTGAAAGCACCGACAGGAAGGAGGGTAACCCGGACAGGATGGAGATTCATCAGTTTTTCCATGCTGCCGATGTCTTTCACGTTATGAATAAACCCGTCATCAAGCTTTTTTATCTCTTCATAGATGTCACGTTCTATTTTTCCAATATCCGGCGCGGTATTGTCTTTAAGCTCCAGGTACACCCGAAGGACGGGGTAACCTTCATACACTTCTTTGTTCGCGACCCAGTCAACATAGCCGATATCTGCGTTTTCTATTGCCCGCCAGATGACTGTTTCCGTAAGCCTGAAAAGATTACCAAGAAAGATTACGTCATCAGCCCGGCGATGGAACGTCATTTGAGGTATGTCTATATCGAGTTTTTCATTTCGCAACGATTCGATTTTTATCATATCGCCGGTCCGGTACCTGGCAAGAGGGCCGCCATGCAGGGTGGTAATGACGAGTTCATAGATTCCTCCGACTTCAACCTGGTCAAGAAGGACCGTTTTCATTTCGTAGGCATCCTTTTCTTTCCATTTGTAATATTCCGATTCCGGGATAAATTCGAGAAAGTTCATTGACGGATTGAAAGTCATCCCTTCATAATCCCAGGTCTGCATTGCAACGATGAGGGCTTCAGTACTCGCATAAATATCGAGCGGTTGAACCCCCCACATATCCTTGATACGATGCCTGAAAATTACACTGTCAGCACCTCCACAAACCATCCCTTTCAACTTCCAGAGATCTTTCGGCAGCAATGGACGCCCGGCAAGTCTACTTTTAATTAATGCTTTCGTGACACGCATCAACCCACCCGGATTCCTGAGAAAAAATGAAACCTTTACATTTCCTCCACCGTTTTTGATACGTTCACCGATAGCAACAAGAATGTTAGTGAATCCATATATACCATCGATTCCTTCTGAAAGAGCCATTTGAATGCCTTTCTCAAGCCGGTCAAGAAAGGTCAAATTGCCGGATTCATCAAGGGGCGGAAAGAACTTGTACCCAAATTCTTCTTCAAGCTGGTAGGCAATCACGCCGGTCGTATAAGGAGCAATGGCAGTTGCATAAAGAAACTTCGACGGTAATGCTGGAATTTCTCCCCGTTTATGACAGATAGCAAAAATACTGGCTGCATACATCTGATTTGCCATCTCTTCCCAGACACCTTCGGTAATCGGCATCCATTTATACCGGTATGTCCCTGATTTCCCGGATGTGTGTGTCCAGCGAACGACTTTTGCGGGAAGCGTGTCCTCCTGTTTCTCAAGTAATTCAGGACAGTAATCTTCATAGGTAGTCAAAGGTACAATCCTGCGGAATTCTTCAATAGTCGCCGGCGAAGCACCCCTCATAATTTTCTGGCCGATTTTACTGTTCTTATACAAGGAAATTTGTTCGATCAGAAGACGCTTTTGAATTTCCATAAATTCATCTAAAGTCAAATCAATAAAACCGCAGCACCTTTTCCATAGTTTTTCTTTATCGCCTTCTTTGATTAATTCCCGCAGTCGTGCCATGTTCGTCTCCCGATACGTTTTACTTAAGCATGCATGTCGTTCTTATGATACTTTTTCTGAAAATTTTCCGGTATGCGAACGTTCATTTTTCCCTGAAAGCAATAACGATAAAGCGTCACTCGATGGATTGATATGCGGCGGTTTCAGGTGCGCCAGTTCGGTTCCTTCAGCGATTTTTCTGTTCTTGTAGCGGCTGAATGAACCCACGGGAAGAATCGATACTTCGATGGGCTTGAAATGAATCATATCCTCAAGAAGCGTTATATCGCTGTACACATACAGGCCATCATCCATCTTCTTGATTTCACGGTAGATTGAATCTGCAATCTCCTCCGGAGGAGCATTGTACCCATCGGTTACTTCGAGGTAGAGGCGCAGGCGGGCATTGTCTCCGATTACCTTGTGGGCAGTCCACTCTTTATAAGGAATTCCGGCGTTTTCGATAGCCTGCCAGATGACCCGCTCCGTCAACCGTGCAAAACCAAGGTCAATGAGGTCATCAGCCCGTCTTTCGAAGGTCATCTGAGGTAAAGCGATGCCGAGAGCATCATTCTTCAAACCGGTTATCCTGACCATATCGCCTATCCGGTACCGGACCAGTGCTCCACCGTGGAAATTGGTAATGATAAGCTCGTAGTTCTCGTCCGGCTTCACTTGATCAAGCAATACTGTCTTCGGTGCGTAATTATGGTCAAGCTGCCATGTGGCATATTCCTTTTCAGGCACGAATTCCAGGAAATTCAGATTGGGAAAAAAAACCAGACCGCTGTAATCCCAGGTTTGTGTGGCAATAACGACGGTTTCACTGTTACCGTAAACCTCGAGAGGCGTCCTTCCCCACAATTCCCGAATCCGGTCACGATAAATCGTACAATCGGTACCCATCGATACTATCAGTTTAAGATTCCACAGGTCTCTGGGCAGCATCGGCCGTCCGGCCAACCTGCTTTTCAGTTTACCTTTAACGAGACGTGCCAGCATTTCCGGTCTGGAAATGAGACTTTTCAAATTCGTATTCCCGGAACCGGACCGCAATTTTTCACCGATAGCAACGAGCACCCCGGCAAGGCCGTAAAATCCCATCATGCCTTCGGAGAGGGCCATCCGGAGACCTTGTTCGATTCTCTTTTCGAACTGCAAGTCATCAGATGTTTCGAGCGAAGGAAGAAAAGTCAGCCCGAGGTCTTCCTGAAGTTTACAGGCAATGGTGCCCGTCAGGAAGGGCTTTTGAGAAGCAGCGTGAAGCAGTTTATCACCGTCTTCGATTTTTATCTCACCGGCTTTACTGCAGGAAGAAAAAAGGGCAATCGCACAAAAATTTTTCCCGGCTTCTTCCCAGAACCGCTGGTTCACCGGCACCAGTTTATGAGGGTATTCGCCGGACCGGCCGGATGTTTGTATCCAGAAATCCGGTTTCACAGGGAGAATGTCCGCACGCTGTGTCAGCAGGTCGTCACAATAATCGGCATAGGTAGTTAACGGTATCTGCCGTCTGAATTCATCGACAGTCGTCGGCGTTGCGCCCTGGAATATTTTCTGTCCGAGTCGGCACTTCTGCAGCAGCCGCATTTGTTCGATGAGAAGACGATTCTGTATGTCCATGAATTCGTCCATGCTGAGGTCGATAAATCCACAGCACATCTGCCATAATTCCCGGTTTTTACCTTCTCTAATCAAATCTATCGCTTTTGGCATGCAATAACCCCCTTAGCTGCCTTTACTGTATTTTTTTAACCAATCTGCGACACATCAATCCGGAAATCCGTTTTTTTATGATATTTTGGTTAACTTATTGTGAATTTTTTCATGCTAATGTTAATTTTTTATTACCATAAACAAACGCTTATGCCAACATTCTCCGATATCATTCCTGCAGAGTCATGATATCATACGGCAGAATGAGTAGTTTAGTTATGAATTGAAGAGATAATATCATCGTGATGTCACTATGTCAAGGTATTTTCATTACGTTGCAACTTTAAGAAAAAACAGAATCACCCAATACCCAATATACGCTTCTAGATGTGAAAAAGGAAGATAAGTTAACAAAAACGACACCGGATAACCGGTGTCGTTTTTACGAAGAAAAAATTTGAAAAAGGTTTGTATGGTTTCTGTAAGCTGTTGATTTCAGTATAGACCGTGAATATTAAGCAATTGTTAACTAATCAGCCCGATTTACCTGTTCAGCAGCAAAATCACAAGCAGGATAACAATAAGAACACTAACGACAATCACAGCTGCCATTGTTCCCTGCCACATCTTCCTTCGGTGAACACCCCAATACTCGAGCTCCATATTCCCGGAAGTATCTTTCTTTTCTTCTTCGGCAAGACGGTAAACCAGGCTGGCTTTCAGATTGTCGGCAAATTCTTTCGAAGGGGTTTCCCCCAGTGACACCATTTTCCGGGCAAACTCCAGCATCGCCCGGGTATCTTCATCGTCAGACTCCGGCAGGTCCGCTTCCCTGTTCGTCAGCACGGTATCCAGTTTTTCAAGTAATTCTTTATCGTTTTCCATTATTCACTGCCACCCGATAAACTCATCTCTCAATTTCCGTATTGTCCGGCACAAAATCGTGCCAACATTCGACTCCGTCAGGCCGGTGACGGCAGCAATTTCGCGGTTCGTCATGCCGCCGGCAAACTTCAGCGATACTATTTCCTGCTCGTGTTTTCGCAATTCTGACAGGCACCGGTGAAGTTTCCTGAATTCCTCCGCTTTCGTCAATTTATCCTCCACTGATTCCGTCTCCGAAGGCACGTCCTCTTCCCTCTCTTCTCGTAACCGGGTCTCGCGGGCATGTTTCCTGAAGTAATCTGTCAGTGTGTTCCGGGCAATTGTATATATCCATGTCGAAAAGGAAGCCTTTGCCGAATCGTACCGGGGAAAGGCTGTCAAAGCCTTGTGAAATACCTCCGATGTAACATCTTCGGCAAGCGCCTGGTTTCCTACCCTGTAATAGACAAACCGGAAAACACCGGGCAGGTATTGCTCGTACAGACGGGCAAACGTCTTCGCCCTGGTTTCAGCGCCAGAAGCTGTATTGCCTTTATTGCCATTCTTCACGGTCGTGTCCGCTCCGACCTCTATTTCCGGTCTTTTCCTGTTATACGCCGTACTGTCGGAAGTATCACACATTTTTGTGTAATGGTTGAAATCATTATTCGAATAGTATCATAATTGTTGATACTGTTACTATGTATATGATTCAGTATATGCTGCAGGAAAAATACCGTGATATATTCCGAAACCGTTAAACACCTGATGTTACAGAGGCAGGGTTTTATCCCTCAGGTCGAAAGGATTCACTACAACGACCTGTTTCGTCTGATGAGTCCGGTACAGACACAATACTGGACGCGTCCCGGGAATCCGCCCGAACTCGCCTGCCGGGCAGCCTTTCCGGAATACCCCCACGTTTTCGCAATGAGAAACCAGCGAATCATTGTCAAAGGCAGATTCCAGGGAAGCAATGTTGCCTACGTCTTTGCCGACGAACTTCCGCTCTTCGCTGCTGTGTATTCGAAAGACCGGAAAACGTTATCATACGATGAAATCAGCCTGCTGGAACTCCTCGAACAGGAAGGTCCGATGACCATTGGAACGATGAAAGAACTGACCGGTCGTCTGGCAAAACAGATAACGCCGGTACTTCACCGGCTTCAGCAGAAGTACCTCGTCTTCGAAGACCAGGCAGATGATGAGTGGGACCGGGCATGGTACCTGTTCGAAACCGAGTTTCCCGAAACCGACCTCACTCGGTACACCCGGAATGAGGCATTGAAGGAACTGATTCTTCGTTTCTCTTTTTTAAATGTCTGTATCGACGCAGATATGCTGGCATCTTTCTATAAACTGAAGCAGGCCGAGTTCAAACAACCACTGAAAGAACTCGAAGAAGAAGGCGTCCTGAAAAGACAGGTTATCGATGGAATACCATGGTATCTGAAGTGCGAGGATATCCCGATCCTCAGTCGGAAAATTCTCCCGGCACGGTCGGTGTTCGCCCTCCATCGTAACGATTTCCTGGTCAAATCCCATGAAAACACTTTAAGCCGGCAATTCACTCACAGCGAGTATCAGGTTCTGTTCTATCTGCTCATCGACGGCGAATTCTGTGGATTCGCTGCCGGATTCTTCAAAAACGGACCATTTGTCATAGAAGACATCATTCTCAATCTCGATGATAAAGCAGCAGAGAGCAGAAAAGATGAAATTCTTGAAGCGCTCGGTCGGATTATCGATACTGAATTGAGCCCTGCCAAGCGATACTGCGGGCAGAAAAATATCTGAATGATGTTTGAACTTTGTACCGATAAAGGCTAAAATCCTTACGTATCAAGGTCGCGTCTTCATTCAAAAGATAACACGAAAACAAACATGACGAAAGGAACCGATAATGAAAAAACTGATTAATGACCCGTATAAAGTTGTCGATGAAACGATATCAGGTATCCTGAAAGCCCATCCCTACCACCTGCGGGCGGTACCGGATAATAATCGTGCTCTGGTACGAGCCGATGCCCCGATAAAGGGGAAAGTGGCTATCTGCACCGGAGGAGGGTCAGGACACATCCCCGTATTCCTCGGATACGTCGGCCCCGGACTGCTTGACGGCGTCTCGGTCGGAAATGTCTTCTCATCTCCCGGCGCCGAAGATATGCTGGCCGTCACCAAAGCGGCTGACGGAGGAGCCGGCGTCCTCTACCTTTTCGGAAACTACCAGGGCGACAAGATGAATTTCGAAATGGCAGCAGAAATGGCCGACATGGAAGGCATCCGGGTTGAAACGAGCATTGCCGCTGACGATGTCGCTTCAGCACCGCGTTCGGAGAGAAGCCGACGTCGAGGCGTCGCCGGTATCTTTTTTGCCTACAAAATCGCCGGAGCGAAAGCCGATACAATGGCCAGTCTCGATGAAGTCAAGGCAACGACTGACGCCGTTATCGAAAATACCTGCACCATGGGCGTTGCTTTGACACCCTGCACCATCCCTGCTGCCGGAACGCCAACCTTCTCCATCGCCGACGATGAAATGGAACTCGGCATGGGGATTCACGGCGAACCGGGAATCGAACGAACGAAAATGAAGACCGCTGACGAAATAACCGAAATCATGGTCAAAAAAGTCATCGAAGACCTTCCCTTCAAATCAGGTGATGAAGTGGCCGTCCTCATCAACGGGCTGGGCGCGACTCCCCCTGAAGAACTTTACATCATTTACAACAAAGCTTCTGATATTCTCAGCAGCCACGGCATCAAAGTCTACCGCAAGTACATCGGCGAATACGCGACATCCATGGAGATGGCAGGGGCTTCGTTCACCATGCTGAAACTCAACGATGAATTCAAGAAACTGCTGGATGCCCCGGCATTCTCGCCGTTTCTGCTGCAGTGGAGTAAATAATGAGTGAGTTAAACCTCAGAATCGAAGACCTTAAAAGCATTCTGAAAGCAGTCGCGTCCGATATGAAATCGCATACCGATGAATTGAAGGAACTCGATGCCAAAGCCGGCGACGGCGACCTCGGCGTTACCATCGAACTTGCCGGAAAAGGGATGGCGGATTACCTGGTATCAACTCAGGAAACCAACCCCGGTAAACTGCTGGCGCAGTGTGGACTGAACATCAACAAAGTCAGCCCCTCAACCTTCGGAACGATTCTGGCATCAGCCTTCATGGGCGGAGGAAAAGCCGTTACCGGAAAGAACAGCCTCGGATTACCGGAACTCGTTCTGGCCGGTGAAGGAGCCATCGAAAACGTGAAAAAACGGGGGAAAGCCGAAGCCGGTGATAAAACCATGCTCGATACCCTGATACCAGCGGTCGAAGCATTGAAACAGGCAGCCGGACAAGGTTCCGGACTTCAGGCCGTCATCGATGCAACGGTACTCGCTGCTGAAACCGGGATGAAATCAACGGTGGGCATGAAAGCTAAATTCGGCCGGGCTCAGTGGTTTCAGGACGGCAGTATCGGCATTCAGGACGGCGGCGCGACTGCCATGTATTACATCATTAAGTCCTTCATGGAGAACCTGCCCCGATAACTCAAAAATAAATCCCTTCCGGTAAAACGGGAGGGATTTTTTCTAATATCCCATCGATGCTTTAAGGTCAGTATCTACCCAGCACCACTCAATCCATGAGTTACCCGGATAGTACCCGACGGTATTTTCGCCGGAGTAGTTTTTCAGCCACGGCCACCACATCGTGTACAGAGGGTACCGGGGGGCAGGAATCACGTACGCCTGCTCCAGCAGATACAGTATGAGCGAGCGGCAGTCTTCCATCGATGTCTCAAAATCAGTGACCGCCGTCTCTTTGACTTTCGCCGCCTTTATTTCAACATACTCTTCGTTGATAAGACTGCCGTTCATCCAGTTTCTGGCGGTATACTGATGCTGGCCGGGGAATGACGAAACAGGCAGCGGAGAAACACCTACCAGTCCTTCATACCCGACCGTTGCCATGGTCGACACGAGATTGTTGAAATCACAGGGAAGCATTTCCAGCCTGATTCCGACCGATGTCCATTGAGCGGCAATCATCGCGTAGTAATCAGCATCGGTCGGGCTCATCAGCAGCGATGTCTTCAAACTGAAATAACCGGCATCTTCCAGCAACTGACGGGCATAGTTAGGATTGTACGTATATAACTGTTTGACATCGTCAGGCAAATCGATGTCATCGGGCGAAACATAGAGGGGTTCGTACCCATCGACACGGTAGTACGGCCAACTGATGATTTGAGCGTCGCCATTATACAGGTCTTCGTTAATACTCTGAAAATCAGTTGCCATCAAAAGGGCTTTCCGGACCCTGATGTCATCGAACGGAGGAACCGTCGTATTCATGAACAGAGGGCTTTGTGAGGCAGAGCCACGTTCGGCAGAAAACAGCTTCGAGGCTGACTGCGCCATCGCGTCTTTCTCTGCAGCGGTAAAATCAGCCATCCGGTCAATCTTGCCTGTTCTGAAACACACTTCACGGACCTCCGTGTCCGGCATAACATAGTACTTGACCGTCTGAATGTAGGGAAGCGGGTTGCCTTTTCCAGGGCCTGCCGGATCAGTCATCCAGCAGTCAGGATTACGTTCAAGGGTATACACATTATCAACATTCGTCGTTATCACATAGGGTCCGGTACCGACCGAGTACCGCCAGTCAGTGCAGGCACGCTTTTCGAAGGCATCCCAGAGTTCGGGAGGAAAAATGTAGGAAGACCGGTTAAGTCTCGTCATGGTATCGAAAAAATCATCCGTCAGAAAGGTAATCGAGAAAGAATTCTCTCCGGTCTTCACCGCGATTGCGTAGCGTTGAGCCGGATAAAGCTGGTAATTGAGAAACTGGTCGTTATGAAGACGCTGGTTGATATTCCAGACAATATCATCGACCGTCATTAGCCGCCCGCCGACCAGCTTGCCGGCTTCGGTATCCGTCTGCGCAAAGCGGACATTTTCGCGGACGATGAAGTTCGCCGTCACATCCGTGCCGTCGCCGCTGACCATCCAGGAGTACGAAGATACCAGGTATCCGGTCATGAGAGACGGAATGTTCGTGCTTTCACCCCAATCGGTTAATCCTTCGCCGTATCCACCGGCGGGGCCTTTGGCCCAGTCGCCTTCGAACAGTCTCTGGTTGGCATGCAATTGTATGCAGGAAGCGTCGAACCCCAGCAAATCAAATACCGGGGCAGCATCAAGAGTCAGAGTAATCGACCCGCCGTACTCCGGCGTATCGAATGAAACGTCGAACCCGGTTGCCGAAGAGGTGTTTGCCAGGTCGCTTCCGGCTGACTGAGTCTCCTGCCCGCTTCCGGTTGCCATCGATACCTCACCGGGATTCTCTGCCGCGGTACATGAAGAAATGACTGCGGTGAGAATCATGCAGCACATACTTATCATAACAATCGTTTTACGTTTCACATCAACCCTTATCACGCACTGCGGAGCCTGCTGCCCGCTTTTACAGTATACCGTGTTCCAATAAGTGATACCGGTACCGGCAGCATCGATTTTCCGAACTGACCGGTTCGTTTTCAGCAGCCATTCGTATCCGAATACCATCCGGAAGACAAAAAAGGGAGGCGGAGAATTATCTCCGCCTCCCCCGGCGAATCGTCGTAAGATGTACCTTAATGTCCCATCGAGTTCTTCAGGTTCTCGTCTATCCAGCACCACTCCGCCCACGAGTTACCGGGGAAGTAGCCGACGGCGTTTTCACCGGAGTAGTTCTTCAACCACGGCCACCACATCGAATACGTCGTATGGCGGGGGGACGGTACCATGTAGGCCTGTCCAAGGAGATACATTATCAGCGGGCGGCACAGTTCCATCGACGCCTGGAAATCGGTAATTGCCAGGGCTCGTACTTTGTCTGCCTGCTCATTCACGTACGGGTCATTGATAAGACTGGCATTGACCCAGTTCTGGGCTGCATAGTGAGACTGTTCCGGATAGGATGAATTCGGAGAGGTCGCTATTGCAATCAGCCCGTCATAACTGGCGGTGGCTGCGGTTGAGATGAGGTTGCCGAATTCCATCGGCTGCATTTCTATCTCAATTCCGACCTTACTCCACTGGTCGGCGATAATCGAATAGTAGTCGACATCAGTCTGCTGCATGACGAGGGTCGTTTTAAATCCGGTTGGAAGACCTGCATCCGCCAGCAGATTTTTCGCCCCTTCAACATTGTACGTGTAGAGTGCCTTCACCTCGGCTGGAAGGTCACTGTCTTCGAGAGTGACGAAGAGAGGTTCGTAGCCTTCGACATCGAAGTACGGCCAGCTTATGATATCACCTGCACCGTCATACAGTGCATCGTTGATAGCATTGAAATCGGTCGCCATCATCATTGCTTTTCTGACTCTGATGTCGTTGAAGGGAGGCTTGGTGGTGTTCATAAAGAGCGGTGTTTCGCTCCATGAGCCGCGCTCGGCAGAAACCAGTTTCGGAGCAGTCTGCATCATTAAGTCCTTGTCTTCAGGCGTCAACGCTCCCAACTGGTCTATCTGGGCAGTACGCAGGGCGGCATGGCGGGTGGATTCATCAATCATGATAATGTACTTGATATTATCGATGTAGGGAAGCCGGTTGCCTTTTCCCGGCCCCACCGGGTCAGTCATCCAGCAGTCAGGATTCCGTATCAGTTCGACCGCATTCCCCGGCGTGTAGCCGTTCAGTATGTACGGCCCTGTTCCAACCGAATATTCCCATTCGGTGCAGGACTCATACCCGTAAGCATCCCACAATTCGGGAGCGAATACGTACGTCGAGCAGTTCTCCCGCATCAGGGTACTCATGTGGTCGGCGAATTTGTGGGTGATGGAGAATGTCTTCTCATCGATTTTCACCGCCTCGGGATACCGATGGAATGGGTATAGCTGGAAGTTCTGGGCATTTTCATTGTGAACACGCTGGTTCACGTTCCAGACCAGGTCATCGACCGTCAGTTTTCTGCCGCCGACCAGGTCGCCGGCTTCAGTGTCAGGTTTGGCAAAGTAAATGTTATCGCGAATGGTGAAATAGGTCGTCACCTCGCTGCCGTTATCGCTTACTTCCCAGTAATGTTCAGACGTCAGGTACCCGATATTCAGTTCAGGAATATTAGTGCTCTGCCCCCAGGTGGTCAACCCTTCGCCGTACCCTCCGGCGAGGCCTTTCGCCCAGTCACCTTCATACAGTTTCTGGTGGGCGTGCATCTGGGGGTAGGCGGCACCGAATGCCAGTAAATCGAATGTCGGCTCGACGCCGATTGCCAGCGTCAGCATCCCCCCGTATTCGGGTTTCTCCCCCGTTTCGTCTCCGATTTCACTCTTTTCTTCTGTTTCTTTCTCACCGCAGGATACTATCATGAGCGACAGTACCATCAGGCAACTGATAATGAGCCAGACTAGTTTCCGCATTGTGCTTACCTCCTCCTGTTTTTTTTGGAAAAACAAAAAGGACGCAGCCGGTACGTTTTTATTCGTACGACCTGCATCCTTTCGGCATCATTTCACCTCCCTGTCAGGGGATTAGAAGATGGTGAAGAAGGCGGCAGCTTTTCTCTTGTTTCGGTACGGGTTTCTGATTCGGATACAATTCTAATTCTTCAGTTTAGTAATGTCAATCATTTTCCGGTTTTCAAGTAACAGACTTACCGGCTGACGGGTAGAATATGTTTTTATAACGCATTTATGCTATATTATGCCTGTAAAAAGAACCCGGATATGCCGTCAACCACAACGATACAAATCGGAAACGGAGGGTAGCAATGTCTGAATCCAGGATTACCGTTTTGAATCCCGCCTGCTCCAGCACCATGGTCGAGCGGGTACCTCTGGCCCCGCGGAAGTTCACGCGTCTCGACAATAAAACCATTTTTATGATCGATATCGGATGGGGAGGACCGACCGCCGGGTACGATATCTTCACTATCATGGAGGAATGGTTCAGGAAAAACATTCCTTCTGCTAAAACAGTCCTCGTCCGCAAGAAGGGCAGTTTCGCTGAAGACGACCCCCAATTATGGAAAAAAATAAAATCGGAGGGAGACGCCGCCATCCTCGGCATAAGCTGCTGAGACGGCTGCGCCGCGGCCTTGAGCCGCCATTCGAAAGAGCTTGAACTGAGAGGTATACCCACCGCTCCCTGTTCGGCAATCAACGTCAGCGAATACGCACGGGGGTGGGACAGGCTGTACGCCAGCGGTATGCCGCTGCGGTATTCGACGATTCCCCTGCCGATTGCCGGGGCTTCACATGAGGTTCATGAGCGGTACGTCTACGGGAATGACCCCGTAACCGGTAAACCGCTCATGCCGCAGATTGTCGATGCCCTGACACAACCGCTTACCCCCGAAGAACAACTCACCGGCATCCCGGAAGGAGCCGTCGAACCGCGGCTGCTCGAACCGGATACCGAAGAAAAGCTTCAGGAACTTTTCAAGCAGAAGGACTGGACCGACTACCTGCCGGTCGTCCTTCCGACCGAAGAGCGGGTGGCCGCCATGTTGAAAGGAACCAGCCGTAAACCGGATGAGGTCGTCAAGGTCATCTCCTGGCCGGGCGGCGGGCGGAAACTGACCGTTGAAAAAGTGGCGGTCAGCGCCATCATGGCCGGCGCCGAACCGGCCTACCTGCCGGTTATCCTGGCAATGGCCACCATGGCGCCCTACGGCAATTCGACCACATCCATGACCAATATGATTGTCGTCAACGGCCCGATTCGCCAAGAAATCGGTATGAATTCAGGGACCGGCGCCATGGGACCGCACAACCGGGCGAATGCCACCATCGGGAGGACCTTCACCATTCTCTCGAAGAGCGCCGGAAACCTCCATGCCGGCAAAACCACCTTCGGTTCACTCGGCAGCAACCTCCAGTACAACAATCTCTGCTTTGCCGAAAACGAAGAAGCTCTGCCGGAAGGCTGGAACCCGGTGCACGTTCAGTTCGGCTACAAGAAGTCCGACAGCGTCGTCACCGTCTGCGTCGGCTGGACCTATATTTCCTGCGTCGGAGAAATCGTCACCGAATACCCGCCGCAGAAACTGATACGGGACTACATGCGCTCGCTCTCCATGATGGGGTCGACCGCAACTCTCTGTGCCGACCCGCTGCTGGCGAAACTGCTCCACGACGAGCAGGGATTTAAAACCAAGGAAAGCCTGGCGGACTGGCTGGCGGATAATGTCGAAATCACCGCCGAACAGTTCTGGGGCAACGGCATCAGCACCACCGGGTTGAACAACGTCGCCCTCCAGGGACTCGAGCCGTACGCTACATGGCGGAAACTACCGCCGGAAACCCTCATAAAACCATTCAATAACCCGAGGGGAATCGGCACGGTCGTCGTCGGCGGCGGCACCAATACCATCTGGTTCATGACCGATTTCCGACTCGGGAGAGGCGTTTCGGTCGATGCATGGCGATAATATTCAGTCATAAAATTGAATTCAATAAGGAGCCTTATGGACAATTACGACATACCGAAAGTGACGAGTAAGGAACTGAAAGAAGCCCTCGATGCCGGTAAGGAATACGTAATAATCGATACCCGCCCGCCGGCGCAGTACAAGGAAGAACACATTCCGGGAGCCATCAACATTCATCTGAATACGACCAGATCGGAAGAGCGTCGTGTAGGGAAAGAGTGTAGGATA
>CAYSQK010000007.1:0-5757 GCA_964433075.1 uncultured Dehalococcoidales bacterium | reverse complement strand
CAACCGGCGACCCCTTCGAGCGGCAGTTGACTTTCATGTCGCTCCCCGCCGATAAACCGGTGGTCGTTTACTGCGACTGCTCGGATGAATCCGGCAGTCTTCAGATGGCCTCGGAAATCCGGAACTACCGGTATGAAATCAAGGATGTCAGCGCTCTCATCCTCGGTATCAGCCAGTGGAAAGGTCTCGGCTACCCGGTTGCGAAGTCGGAAGAATAACGCTTCATAATAAACAGGAGCTGCCCATGGCACGAATCAAACTGAGTGTACCGGACACCTTTATCTTTTCGGTCGATATTCCGGTACGGAGTACCGATATCAACCGCGGCGGGCACGTCGGCTGGAATTCCATGTTCGGAATTCTCGATGACGCCCGTGCGCGATTCTGGAAATATATCGACTTCGCCGAGACGGAAAATCCGGGCTTTTCGAACATCATGGCGGATGCCGCCATCAACTACAAACGCCAGACCTTTTTCGGACAGACGCTCCGGGTGGAAATCGCGGCTCAGGACCTGACGGAAAAGAGTTTCGACCTGGTCTACCGGATAACGGATGTCGAGACCGGGGCTGAGGTCGCCCGGGCAAAAACCGGTATGGCCTTCTTCAACTACGAAAAACAGAAAATAATCTCGATTCCCGAGCACTTGCGGAAGAAACTGCTCGGCGAATAGTTACTTTTTCGACGGCAGGTTGAGCGGCATCGGATAGACAGTTGACTTGTATTTTCTGGTCGAAAGCACGATTATGAGGCTGAGCAAGAGCAGAAAGACGCCTATCCCCATGTTGGACAAGCCGAGGAACGATGTGAAGGCGTATTCCGTATAAATCCTCGTCACGACATCGATACCGGCCGAGCCGTCGGCATTCATGATAACGAAGCTCAGGTCTTCTTTCAGGTTCCATTCCAGACTATTCATTCCGGTGCCGGTTGCGGTCAGGCTCCAGAAATCCTGCGCGCCGGGATTCCCGGCCGGCTGCCCGCCGGACACGTGCTGCCAGGTCGTCATCGGCGGGAACATCGGCAGGCTGATAACTTTATCGCGGGTCACGCTGCCGAGATATGAATCGACATTCGTTGCGGTAGCGATACCGATGAATACCGGAGTCTGGCTCTCGACATCGATGATGACATTTTTCATGTCGCTGACAATCCATTTTCCGTCCGGTTCGAAGACAACCGCATGCGAATCCTGCTTCATCGTCCGGACCCATGTCTTGAAGTAATCGCGGCTGTCTTTCGCCAAGCCGCCGCTACCGAGGGTGATAATGCCGCCCAACAGGTAGTAAACGGACGCCACCAGGCCGATACCGCCGATGGTTCGCATGATAATTTTTCGGTAATTCCGTCGTCTATTCATGAGTGACTGACATTAAAGCACACTTCCACCGATTCCGCAACCCCACAACAAAATAAAAAAACCGGCAGGGCATTCACCACCCTGCCGGTTTTTCAGCACTTAAATCTGCCCGATTTCTCCCGTCTTCTTGTTCTTCCAGTACGGCTTCGATTGAATCGGCCAGTTAAAGGTAATGGCGCCGGGGCGGGGGCAGTCGTTCACGCAGCACCCGCAGTACCAGCACTCGTCCGGGTGGAGAATCATCGGCGGTTTGCCCTTCTCCGGATTCGGGATGTATACGTCTATCTGGCATACCTCGACGCAGTGGTTGCAGCCGTTGCAGATTTCCTCGTTGAAAATCACCGGCCGGTTCGGCGTCGTCACATTCGGCATGGCTATTATGTTTTTCTCGGTCATTCGTTCCTCCTGCATCCGTCTACTTTCCGGTGTAGACGCCTTTGTAATCGCGGTTATGGGCTTCATACTGCTGTTTCATGTTGCCCCAGAACGTCATCGGCAGTTCTCCGACCTTTACCTTGCCGTTTTCCTGTTTGACGGTAATGAACTTATTCCAGTCCGGCGGGTCGATTTCGGGGTAATCCAGCCGCTGGAAGTTGAGCGCCATGCTGCTTGCTTTCCTGGCGAGCGAGGCATGGATAATCGCTTTAGCGTGTTCGAGGAAGCTGATATCTTCAAGACTCCGCATCAGTTTATGCGGGTCAAGGGCATAGAGCATGGGAACGAATTCGTTTTCGATTCTCTCGAGTTCCCACAGTCCCATCTTCAGCAGATTTTCATCCTTGTACTCGCCGACGTAGTACTGCATCGCCCGGCCGATTCCCGCGTGGAGTTCTTTCCATTCGATGCCGCTTTCGCGTTTGACCGGCGCGTAGATACGGGCTTTCTCTTTTGCCACCTGGTCGCGAGCTACGGGAACGGCCCCGATTTCCTTCGCATAGGCGGCCGCTTTCCTGCCCGCATACCGCCCCGTCGAGGCGGCGAAGCTGTGGTCTTCCGGTGAGAACATGGTCGTTCCACCGATAAAGAGTCCCGGCAGGGTGCTCTGTAAATTCCAGTCGACGACGACACCGCCGCCTCCGCCCGGCTCACGCCACTGCTGAGGGAAGGATGGTTCGATGTACCGGTACGCCTGGAGTAAATCCCGGCTCTCATCGTACCCGGCGGCGTTGAGGGTATCCATGATGACCCTCGTCGTCGATTCCTCACCAAGCATGAGTTTGAAGGTCGCCCGGCGCTCGACGTCAGACATCGCCGGGAAATCGCCGTAGAACGGCAGTTTGTACTTGCCCGATTTTACCCCTTCCCGGAGTTCCTGTTCGACCTTCATCGAAGGCACCATGGCGCCGGCGTCTTCCCAGCCCTGAATCGGGAAGGGAACCCGTTTACCGGTGGCATCGACAATCGGTACGTTCTCGTAGCTGGCATCGCCCGCTCCCGAGTACCACTTGTGCTTCAGGCCGGAAGCGATACCGACAACGCCCGTCCGTTCGACAGTCGTCAGTTCGGCGCCGGCTTTCCAGGCCATCACGGTCCCGTCGCCGGTGATATTCCGTCCGTGCATCGTCGAAATACCGCAATGCTCGGTATCCATCATCCAGATGGAGCCGCCCATTGCCGTCGAAACGACGGTCGCTTTCGCTTTGAAAACCATAAACTCGCCGGTGCGGTTATTGAAGCCCATGGCGCCGATGACACGGCCGCCCTGAACGCCCTTTTCGTTGAGCAGGGCCGTCCCCATGACGCGGTCGAAAATCTGCACCCCGAGCCGCTTGCACTCTTTCTTCAAGGCCGGCTTGAAAGTCGAGCCCCAGACGCGGACGACGACGTAATTCAGCTTCCCTTCCTTGTTGAAGGAAGGAGCCATCGTCTGGTCGAGCATGTAGCTGTGATTGCGGGTATAACGGGGAGAGAACATCATTTTCGATTTTTCATCGCGCCCTTCGGCGCCGACGTACTCGTCTTTCGTATCACGTATCCTGCCGCCCATCTGCTCCATTTCGAGCAGGGTATCCCAGTCTTCGCGGCACTGAATCTGGAGTCCGATGCCGTTACAGTACGGCCGGTCAGCCATGTGCTCCGCCCATTCGTCCGGGTCGACGTTCGAAAGCGGGTTGGCCGGCGCGTTGCACCAATGGTCGCAGCCCGGTCCGCCGAGGCCGCTCCTGACGGTATCGCCTTTCTCGACGAGGGCGACTTTCAAGCCTTCCCTCGCGGCAGCGATTGCCGCCCAGCAGCCGGCGATGCCGCCGCCGACGACAAGGACATCGGTTTCTATTTCATTCTCCTGTTCGTAGCGTATCGGGTACGGCCAGGCCGGCGCATGGCCCTTTTCTTTCAGGTAATCATGCCAGGCAGTCAATGGAATCACCTCCTGTTTTTTTCCGAATTTCCCGGGCAGTTGTCCGGTTCAGGTCTGAATCGGTTTCACCCCCGGTTTACCGCCAATGATAGGGTGCATAAGAGGACAATGTCAAGGAAAAGCTACTTTCCGGCAGCATCTGTTGTATAATACACGTAGATTCTCAGTTAACCGCACACTGCCCACTGATATCTATAAACTAAACCCGGAGGTGACACATGGCAATTCAACTTTTGGATAACGTTATCAACCCGGAACCCGTCGGCGCTTCAGCGAATAAAGGTATCTTTGCCGGTACTGAAATTCCGGCTCAGTCACTCGCTCCGCGTCTCGATACGCTCGAAGGCAAGACGGTGTACCTGATAGACATCGGCTACGGCGGGAGCTATAAGTTCATGCAGGCGATACAGCGCTGGTTTGAAAAAAACATGCCGTCGGTAAAGACGGTGCGGAAGCGGGCGCCCGGCACCTTCCTCAGCGAAAACGATGCTCCCTTTTTCAGGGAGATAAAAGCCGGAGGAGATGCGGCGGTCATCGGCGTCGGAGGCTGAATCGGCTGTGTGTCGGCGGTTGCCGGCGCCAGCATCATACTCGAAAAAGAATACGGGGTTCCAACAGCCCCCTTCAACTCCGGAGCCTTTATTGAAGTCACCGCCAACGACCGTAAGGCGGGTTACGTACCGTTCCTCTTCACGCCCCATCCGGTTATCGGCATGTCCGACGAGGCTCTCGACGGCTATGTCGTCGGTCCAAACCCGGATACCGGCAATCCTGTCATTCAGGATATCATCGACAATTTTACGAAACCGGTCAACCCTGCCAGGCTGAAGTTCAAGGCGGCAGTCGCTGAAAACAAGGGGAACTCAGGGTCATTCCTGAAGCCGGATAC
Organism: uncultured Dehalococcoidales bacterium; assembly: GCA_964433075.1. Lineage (GTDB taxonomy): Bacteria > Chloroflexota > Dehalococcoidia > Dehalococcoidales > UBA2162 > MGML01. The sequence continues at coordinate 1,149 of CAYSQK010000007.1, read as the reverse complement.
CGAAGAAAATCTCCAGCAGCTTTTTTATGATAAAGGATGGACAGACGGGCTCCCGGTTATTCTGCCGACCGAAGAACGGGTTGCGAAAATGCTCGCGGGCACCTGTGCCGACCCTGATGAGATTGTCGGTGAGATGATGAGATTCGATATCCGCGGCATGGTGCAATACTCGGTCCGGAATGTCGCCGTACTGGCCGTCATGGCGGGCGCGAGGCCGGAATACTTCCCGGTGATTCTGGCAACGGCTGCCCATAAACTGGATGCGATGCAGTCATCCACCTCGAACTGGTCGGCCATGCTGCTGGTCAACGGGCCGATTCGTCATGAAATTGGCATGAACTCCGGCATCGGCGCCTTCTCGCCGGTGAATATGGCAAACTCGGTCATCGGCAGGGCATGGACACTGATGTCTATCTGCTGGCTGGATATGAAGCCTCGAAGGAACATGTGGTCGTCCCTCGGCAGCAACCTGAACTATAACAACAACTGCTGCGCCGAAAATGAGGAAGCGAGTCCATGGGAACCGTTCCATGTTCAGCATGGGTATCACAAGGACGAAAGTACCGTCAGTATTTTCCGCGGCTGGGTCTTCGTCAACAGCGCCGGCACCGCCTCGAAGAGAACGATAGGCGAGGAAATGTGCCTTAATTTAAGCTTTATTCCTCCCACGAATGCCTCGGCGACCATTGTCATGGACCCGGGTATCGCAAAGATGCTGAAGGAAAATGACGGTTTCACGACCAAGCAGGACTTCAGCCGCTGGCTTTCACAAAACATCAAAATGCCGGCTGAGAGGTACTGGGGCTTCGACCACGTGGACTGGCTGGTTACTCCCCAGGCGATACAGGGGGTCGAGCCGTACGCTTCATTCCTGAAAGCCGCTCCGGATAAACTCATTACGCCGTACCATGACCCGGAGAAAATCAACCTTGTCGTCGTCGGAGGGGATACGAATCCCCTGTGGAAGTACTCGGAGTACAGCTATCAGGGAAGCGAGTCCATTGACCGGTGGCGGGCTGTCCCGGCGGGGGTGATATGCAAGGACGGCGAATGCGGTTTGCCGGATCCCGAGGATGACTATGACGAATAGGCGGTAATCCATAAGAAGACCAACCCGGCACCTTCATCACCGCTATTACAGACAGCGGG